>JAPORV010000046.1 GCA_026710055.1 Aestuariivita sp. | reverse complement strand
GTGACGTGGGGACTGGTGACGTGGGGAGCGGGGGTGTATCTGGTTCAATTTGCAGTCCCTAAGAATAGGCACTGCATTCGTCTGACTTTCTGACGAATTTCCTAAGCGAGATAAGCCAGTTATCGGGTGATCAAAAAGCAGATCATCTGCGTTCGCCTGTAAGTGGTTGTGAGCATTTGAGTTTGCCTAGAAAATTCAAATTGATTTCCGAGCTGATATCGGGCCTATCGGAGGATTTGGAGAAGCGTGGGATTCTAACTTATTCGCCTGAACCTGAAGGGGAACTGGATGGCGAGAGTGAGGGGTTCACTGCGACGCTTTCTCCTGAAACTGCCGAATGGCTGAGGCGACTGCCTTCAGATCCTGAGCTAGCGTCTCAGCTTCATTGGGAGGAATCCTCGGATGGTAGAGAGGATGAGGGAGCTGCTCCGACTGGCGCGGCAGGCGCAGAGTCTCTTCTATGGTCAAAGGATCTACGACTGCAAAAGCCTGCGGGTTACGATCCTACAAAAGCCTCAGAGGCAATTTATCGCCTCGACGATACTCCTTGTTATTGGGGGAGTGAGGATCCGCACTCAGTTCTTATTCCTCACTCAGGATCCACGCTTCCTAGTCTCCCTCAAAGTTGTCACTGACGAGGCGCTCTAGGCTGATACCGTGGCTAGGGGGCGCGTGAAAAATACAGCGTCGTCGGGTAGTTTGGTGCTGAGTACCATGCGCGGCTGCGTGATTGACGAGTTCCTCGATACAGCTTCGCTTCCAAACGAATCCGAGATCGGATTCGCTGTTTAGTCTGCCTGAGTAGACTCCGAGGAAATGGTTTATAATGCCTTTCGGCGTAAAGCGCTTTCCCTCATGCTCTACGACATCTCCAAGTCCGAACCTCCCCCACACGGGGGAGCCGGACTGGCCTTTGCGGGATCTACAATCGATGAGGAAGATAGGCAGTTCTGAGATATCTATATCCGGCTCAGATGCCATAAATCCTTTAGACCAGATAGGAAACGGCGCTGATACATGACCGAATGGATATCCAATAACATATAGTTCACTACCTACTCCCCAACGGTACCAAGGGGCAGAGAGATCTAAGACTCTACTTTCTTTTCCTATAGTATCTTCAAGCTCCTTGACGGGCAGTGCAACGATATCAGCGTGTTTACCTAATGTAGGATGCTCAACCCAAGATGGTTCTCCAGGGTTATCGTGATCTTCTAAGTCGATGTGGTAGTGAACTTCATTCGTACTTAGAAAAACTTTGTCAGCTTGGCTAGAGTCAGATGTCCCGCTAAGAAAATCCGCCCCTATATCGGATTGAGAAGTAGGGTATATGCTTACAACAGCGTGATTAGGTAGAGCGCATTGATCGTGGATTGTCTTGCGTGTGATATTATCACGACCAGTGAAATTATGACGGTTCGTGATGAGTATCAGTCCGTTAGGAGATGAAACAAAAAAACAGGTTCCGCTAGCTAGTAACGTTTCCCCAAAAAACATTCTGATATAGTAAGATCTACCAGATAAACTATCGTAGGAACCTGCGTAGTTGCCTTTAGTGTTATCGTCCACTTGATCTTTCCTCATCGTGAAGTTAGGGAGTCGAACCATCTTTGCTGTCACTCATAGAAGCATTCCTCAGTATAGGAATGTCATTCCGGCTCTCGATTACTCGTAAGTTTCCATTGGAATCTGAACGCCTAAGCCTAACTCGCTGACTGCCTTCGCGAGTACACCCGAGGGAATGCCTGCATAGTGCGGGGAGAAGACTTCCTCACCTTCCTTTCGTTCTGCTCTAGAATCTAACAATTCCGTTGTCATTCCTACGACATAGCCGTCATCTGAAATAACCGCACCACCGCTGTCGCCTGGTCTAGAGATCGCGGAATAGAGGAACAGTTTCGTGCCGCCGAGGAATAGGGTTGACTCGTTAGTGACTTCTCCACTTTGCATGACTAGGGGAGAAGTTCCTGTGCTCGATGGAACAGAGCATGGTACCCTTGAGTATCCGAACCTGTAGACTTTCTGCGATACGACTGGATCGACAAACCCAAGGCCGGGAACTGTCGTTAGAGGCTCCTTTATCCGGATAACAGCTACGTCTTCGGATGGATGCGTGAAGACTTTATCGACGGTTACTGTCTTGCCTTGGAATGCCTGTGTAGGAGCTAACCGCATACCAGAAACAACATGCTTGCAGGTGAGTACGTGATGTTTATCGAAAATTATCCCACTTCCTTCTCTTTCTCCTTGATCGTTCTCGCCGACGATATGCACGATTGCTGGCGATGCTAGATGATGAACGAGCCTCCCCCCAAGAACCTTTGCCATCCAGAGGCCTCCGCGCTGTCTCAGCTTAGATAGCTCATAGAATGTATAGTAATGATTTGGGAGCATGACATAAGCACCTCCTCCTACGCCCATATCAACAAGTAACCCATGCTCTACCATGCGGTGAAGTATTGGACCGAGTTGATGAAAGTACCTGTCAGCCTTTTCAGGTAGGCATCGAATCGCATCTAGATATTCTATAAAATCCCCACCTGAACTTGGTTTTAGGGGAACTCCTTTCTGATGGTTTTTGCTCTTGATCTGAAAACCAGGAGAAAAGAACATTAGTGCTAGGGACACTAAAAGCATTTCAGCACTAATATGTAGGGGTGCGAGCTTAGAGTAACGTTCCCTACTAGTTGTGTTAGCGTCGGGCATGATGAGTTATGCTCATAAGAGAATCATTCAAGAGTTCGCTCGTCTCATGGGGGTTAACTTATATTCACAGTTAGCGCGGTTATTAAAGGCAGCGTTAATCAAGAAAGCGAGTCTCTTTCTGGTAATTTGCCCCCACGGGATAACTGAGATTTTGACGTTAGGTTCTATGAGATTGTCAATGATTCGAGCTGGCATATCGGGATATATTCTCTCATATTCTGCTCGGCTTTCGATGGGCGTCCATGATTGAACATCCGGGTAGAGTAATTGCTCTTTATCTCCGTAAGACGCGTGTATGTTTTCAGAGGTTCCTGGAAGGTTAACGACTATAACTCCTGACCGCTTGTTTACAGAGCCGTTATACATACTCGAAAAAATTTCCCAATCAACATGTTTTCGTCGTTTAGTTTCTTTGCCGACTAATACGATAGTGACTGTCGAATCTACAAGATAGTTATCTCGAATAATCCGACGTATCACATCATCTTCGTATTCCTCAGAAATATCATTGGTATTGACGGATCGATCTATAAACACTGAGAATTCTTCGCCTAATTCGATCAGTGCTTCCTTGTATTGTTGGTCATTTTGGTGGTGATAGCTAATAAATACCTTGTGCATCTTTCTCTCCTTCTTTAGTCCATTAGAATGTCACTAATTTTTTAGTACAATTAGCCAAGCGCATGATAAAGATAAGAAAGATAAAGGCATTAGTAATGCAGTCCACTTTCGTCTGATGACAAATAGTTTTTTGAACTCTTCATTTTCGCGTTTCAAGAATTCAAACGGCAGTTTAGTTTCAAGATCTAGAAGAACCTTATGCTTTGCAGATAAACGTCCAGTCGCAGAATGAAGAGACACCATCCATGACAGCGATATCAAGATCCCGAGAGTAGGCAACACCCACAAAATTTCATCAATTCGTACTATTCGATAGAACAATACTGATCCTGCAATAATCGCCGCAACGATACCGGAGTAGATCTTGTTCAAGCCCTCTCTGGCGAGAGCTGCTCGCTCAGCTAACTCAGCATGCAGCTCATATATCCTGAGCAGGATTGCAGATTCGTCTTTCATTAAAACCTTGACTCCAGAGTGTCGGAAGGCGCTAGACAATCAACGCTGAAGGAGCGAGGATCTACCTCGCGTTCACACGCACTGTCGAGGCCCCCTACTGGCCTTGGCTCAGACGCCTTGGTTGCAGCCAGGGCGTTGCTCCTCACGGACACGTCTCAGAGGCTAGCTCGCGCCAGGAGGGGGAGTCAATACCCACGGGGCGCGAGCAACTCAGGGAGGGTAGCCCCCTCCGGGAGCCTTCGCGAGGGCTGGAGGGTGCCAGGATCAAATGAGTCTACCTGCCGCGCGGGGACTGGAGGCTAGACGATGAGACTCATCTCAGAGAGGCAGGTGATAGCGGACTCAGTGCGCTTGGTTGATCGAATGAATGATGCGGGTTACTTCGGCTGCAATCAAGACGACACGATCTTGATCTGATTTCCATTTTGCTTCCTGAAAGCATCCCCCGGCAGCTACGTCCCAGAGATTTACGCGGGAACTCTCCGTCTGGGAGTATGACCGTTCGAGTTCAGTACTCTTGCTCGAAAGTGCATTGAATTCCTCTAAAATGATCCGCTTCCTAGCGATTATCTGCGCTTCGAGGGTTCTGTGAATTTCTCCCCTAGGAGCGTCTAAAGTCCAGTATCGTGTTGCCAAGTCTAAAAAGTCATAGAGCCTTCGTTTGAGCTCGTCTACGCCGTGCGCAAGCCTCAGATTCCGTTGGATCCGCGTTTGAACGTGGTAGTTCCCGTACCAAGCGAGTCCCGCACCCGCGATTATCGCCAAAGGCGTCACGAGGATAGATTGTAGGCACACGCTCATTTCCTCGCGGCAGCGGCTAACTTCATGTACTTTTTTGTCAGTTGAACATCGTCCTTAAGGTCTGGTTCTGTCGTAGACAATATCAGTTTCTCATTAAGATCCTCTAAGTCTATCCCCTCTTCTCGGATCAGCCCTCCAAAAGCTTCCTCAAGGAAGGAGGAACCGAATCCGGCTACTCCATCGAACACGACCTCGACGCGGTCAAATTCTCTGAGCGCTGGCGCTAGGTAATCTATCCGGAACGTCGTTCCATTGAACTCTCCGTCGTCAATAAATCTCCCCGCCGGGTATGGCGAGAAGTCCGTTGCGATCACAATCCTCTTTGTCACTCCAGTATTCATTGCAGTGTCAACCTCCACTCGATGAGCGTTCCAGGTAATGCACGTCTGTAGTTGCGCCTCGATTCTTTTGGACACCCGTCAGATCCTTTCTCCCATGTATATTGCCCATGCAGGCTCGTTACTCGGTAGGTGCTCATGCAATCAACGGATTTAACATACTGTCGTACATCTCTTTGAAGCCCGTGGCCGCGATGCCCTTTTTTGCTTGAACTTCTATCGAGTTTGTGGGCTGCATAAATCAGATCCGCGTCCATCGGATCCTTGAACTTAAAGAAATTGGTAATATAGTCATTAAATTTTTTAGGTAACGTCTTCGGGATCCCGATCCCTTGGTCATAGAGTAGGATCCGGATCTCTCCTTTTTGAACATTGTGGGAAGCTGACAGCCACCAGTGCGGCATGACGTTCTGCCCGTTGTGTTGATAGGCGTGATGCACAACGTTCGTCATCGCTTCCGTCACAGCAGCGTAGAGCCGGTGTCGATTTGGAACATTATCAGGGAAAAAAGGTTCGAGGTCGAGCGTCCTCAAGTCTTCGATTGCTTTCCCATCTACCTGCTTGCTAGATCGAAAGCGGACGTACCGCGTGCCCGATCCATCGGATGGTTTCGTCTTCCCCATTTGTACATGAAGCAGGTCGAAGAACCCCATGCCCTCTAGACGTTCACGCACGTTGTCATTCCATTGTTCCGCGTCTAGGACTCTCAGCTTCCCATCTCGGCGATGTGCTATATTGTTCAGTCGGTCTAGTTCTGCTGCGACTACTAACGCAGCGCCAGGCGAAATCTCTTCGATCTGCTTGAAGTTGATGTACGCCTTTTCATTTCGTTGACGGTTGCTGTACCGCCTGAGCTGATGGAGCGCTTGCATAACGCCGCAGAAGTTATCCGCTAAGGTCATGATCCGTGGGAAGTCGATCGACTCGCTGTAGTTTATGTTACCTATCCGAGGCGCATCAGGCCTCGGATGGTTCCCCGCGCGATTCTTCTCCTTCAGATATAGTTTGTGATTGAGTTCGCGGCGGAACAGACTGCTTGCGTGCCGTGCATTCCATTCCCTCCGTTTCCGCGTCGGCTTCTTCATGACGCTATCACTGCTCGCTATCGCGCGCCGACATTAGACCGTATTCGAACTGGCATTAAGGCTTGGGGTCTATCGGCTTCGTCTGAATCCCATCAGGAACAACAGATTAGGTAGGCATCCGCCCGCGAGAATCGCGGTAACGTTTACGGCGGCAATGACAATCCAACGCATACCTGTTCGCCCTCCCTCCACTACCTAGGAGCGATTGACGGATAATCTAGAAGGAGCGAGGATCACAAAACTTTCTAGAGGATCGAGTTGCCAAGGCCATGTCGAACGTCATTACGTTTCCTGAATTTCGGTCTACCTCGGGATCGACGGGTGTTGGTATTGATCCTGCCTCTTCAGTCGCGAAGAAAAGTCTTCGAAGTAGGAAGCGATCTGCTCTA
>JAPORV010000285.1 GCA_026710055.1 Aestuariivita sp. | reverse complement strand
TCTTACCGCCTCCTGACCCTAACACAACATCCATGAACCGGAATCCTCAAACCACACCATCCGCCGTGGTGCACTTCAGAGTTGAACGGACGAATTTAAAAATCAAACATTATCAACCGGTTAAAATAATATTACTCGCATAATTACCTATCCAATGAAACTAAAATTTAAAGTTAATGCCATTGGAGGGGGGGGGGCCGCAAACGCACCGTCATACGTCAATTCTGCGCTCTCCCCGGAATCCAGTCCCTCCGCTTCAAACGTTCTGGAAAATCCCTCCAGGCGCATTTTAAGTGTCATGATAACATCCTTCTTTTTGTGTGATTAAGAGTGTACTTTACAGGTCGCTCTCGTGGTTTTTCTGAATTAGTTTCTTCAATTGGTTAATCCAATCTTTGACTTCCGGCGCGAAACTTGATTCATAATGATCCGAACAAAAAATGCTGATTCGTCCTTGAATATCATGCAGATTGTCTATGGCATCCGTATTCCCATATTCATCAAATATATCTATGTCTCCATGTTCTTCGTATCCACGAGGTGGTTTGTTCCACGGAGGACCAAAACACTTCCATGAATTTTTTTGAAGTTGGTATTTGATCTGTGCAGGATGGGCGCCACCCATCATATTGTAACCAAAGTCCGGATTTGCTGTATCCCATTCATAGATTAAAAGTTGCTCCAACAATTCCATCACAAGTTTCGATCCTTCAGCCACAACACGCCATTCAAAAGCGTTCATTCCATATCGTCTCAGAGCATCTTGAAACCTTCCTTTTCGCCCCTGTTTAGATTGATAAACGTGATTTGCTTTTCGAACCGACAAAGTTTCGCTGGTGATGCCGACATAAATCAACCCGTTGCATTTCTGTGTGGCCGTATAACATAGGTGTTTTGCATTCGTACTTTCATTTGTCATAATCAATTCACGTATTTAGGGATTTTAAAAATCAAACGAAACCAGTCAGACTTAAAGATCCAATTCCGGTTCAATATGAAATGACCCATTAAAGATGTGAAACAATCACACTTGACCCTTTCATGTAAACAAAACGGTGTCGACCCTTACCGTGTATTTTCACACGATTCTCAGCAAAACCTTAATACTGGAGAATTTCATATTCGCAGCACCTACGGGTGCAGAGGACGCTCAACGCTCTCAGCTATGACGCAGGACACGCTGGTTTCAAGAAAGGTCAATTCAATGTCGAACACTGAGAAAATCATTGAAGGAACGACAATCGGCGTAGTTGCCGGGGTTATAGTTAGTTTGGCCGGGTGGCTGAGCAACGAACTACTCGATGAGCGCAGACAACAGGAGCAGCTTGACCATATGCGCAGTTTAGTAGCGGAGTGGCGTACGGATTTCTATACTCAGCCGGACCCGCACCCCATTGCTAGTCCCGAGAGAATACGGGTTCTCATCTTTAAGGAAATGGAAGCTCAGTTACAGAATGCGCTTGAGCGAAGATCCACGCACGTCCCTTATGACCGCCTATACGAGATCGAGCGGGTGTTTAGCGATATAAAGAAGTTTGAACGCTACGGACCGACCACAAACGAAGGCATAAGCTGTGATGGTCCAGGGACATCCGAGGTGAATATCAAGATCTATGAGGACGCGTATCGCAAGCTGGAAAAAGAATTTGGCTTACCCGAACTCGCCACCCAGCACCCTGAAAGCGCCTCCACACACAAAGTTCAGTGCGCAACGCCCGATCCTGTCCAAGTGATAGTCCTCGAACGTCTGCACTGACATGAGGAATCCGACGGCAAGGAAATCGAGGCGATTCCATAGAAAAATCAGTAGGGGAAAGGACTTCACTGAGAATCGTGTAAAATACACAAGCCCCATCATCCCGTCCTTGTGTTCGAATGAAAGGATAAGTGCGGCCTGTCCCACCGGTGGAGTAACACCGCGCCCACCCGATGAGACTTGGGGCACGACCGCGATGCCCTGAAACCCGGCGCAATGTCGTTTCCCGTAAACAATTTTCGGGGCGTCTACGGGACAGGCCCCGCAAGCACTTGCAGGATGGCTTACGAGACGGATTGCAACCGTGTCTTCTCGGTTATGTTAAAGAAGTCCGGCCCCGAAAAAGACTTGAGGATGGATTGCAGGGCACCCCATACTAACTGCCGGACAATGCCAAGATAAGGGATAGGGCTTCCGAAATGCAAGGGGTAACTTGACAAAACGGGACCGAGCGCATTCTTCCGCAGGTCAAGGTATTTATGACTGACGGGAAGGTTAAAAAAAAGTACTTTGAATAATCCCAAAAATTTTAACAAATTTCGCTAAGGCGTATTCCAAATGGCATTGATTGCATCAACAGGCGGATAATCCCAATTTGATACAATACCGCTTGCAGCATTAATCACCGCTAATCTGTCATTGGCATCAAGAGCTTTAGAAATATGATTCCAAGCATCACCGGGAGTGAATGTGGTGTGGACATAAAACAACGATAATTGAAAGTGATAATATTGCCCGAGTTCCTTAATGCGATCTTTTACTTGTTCATAATTTTGACCGGGATTTATTAAATCATAAGCGATAAAAAGATTATAAGCCATATTTGATTCCTTTGTTTTTATGAGTGGGATAAATAAAAATGACATTGTTTTATAAACCGCTTATCGTCATCTTGTTGTTGTCAATTTTTATTCCTGTTTCATCCTATGCACAGACCGGAAAAATTAAAGGGGCGTATGCTGGATGCACAACAAAACAGTTGCTTGACGAATTTATCACTGCCGCCAGCAAAAATGATTTACGGCACATTAACGCACTTCTCTATAGCAGTGATTGCATCAATCTTGACGGACTTCAATTTTCCATCGTAGATCGCGGTTTTGTAAAGTCTCAAATCCGGGTCTATGTGAACAACACATCACTGTTGCTTTGGACAGTAACAGAAGCAACGCGTTGACCATGGGTGAATTTGCAAAGAACGTACAAAAATCTCCTATCAAGATTTTTGATTTAAATTTTAATATCGTATTGGCCAATCATGCCCACAACCAAAACACCTGAAGGCGCCGCAGGCGAAGACACACGGTTCGCGATTGAGGAGAGTGTTAACTCTCACCTTGAACGAATGTTCATGCAGGCCGCAAAAAATAATGCATTGGAATACAACGTTGGCCACGTTTCAGATCTTAGAACAAGTCTTTCTGAAAAAAGAAGGTTTCAGGCTTTACGTATTGAATGCGATGCCGCCGTTAACTTTCATGCGGGCCGGGCATTGGATCTTGCCTTGCAATTAATCTTCGCCGTGACTTCCGACCAAATTTTTGGAAGAAAGTCTACAGAAAATCCCACGGCTAGACCTGATCGAAATAGTCATAATCTGCACCATCTCTACACGCGGATCCTTGAAGAATCATCAGACCCCGACGGGATCGGAGAGGATGTCCTTGCCCAGACTCTTGAACATGCCTACCAGACCACTCTGCACAAAGGCGTTGTGGATATAATAAATAAAAATGACGAAATCATCGGAGCATTTGCTTCTCCCGAAAATCAACCATTCCGAACTTTTAGCCGAACAGGCTGGTCGATTGGAACAGAACTTACGATGAATGATAATGATGAAAGACCTTGGTTTGAGCAAATGCTGCATCCAGATCCCCCTACCGCTTTTAACGATATAACACTGGAAACATTTAAAGATTTTCTAAAAAAGGCCGACAAATCCTATTTCGGTGAAATACATTTGCAAGAAAACAATGACGGTCAGAATATGCGACTCTATGATTATCGAGCCCGCGATACCCTTGCGTTCAATCCTTTGGCCCGTGCGGGCACAGAATTTTTTGGACGTTTATGCAAGGAACTTATCATGATGGCGGATCAATCCGCAATTTGGCACAAACGATTAGCAGACAGGGAATGGCAACGAACTCAACACAATTCCATGAGAATGATTGCATCTCTCGTTAATCAAACCTTTTGGGCCAAAGATGCGAAAAAAGTGCACGCTGAACTTGAAAACGCACGGACGCTTAATCCAGGAAATAATAGACCCATTCTTCCTGATCAGGAAAATTACTATGAAGGTCTACACAAAAAATTGGTTCTGTGACCTTATGCGCACAGTATCCGTTTAAGTGGTTTGTCAGAAGATAAAATTATTTCACATCAAACGTGAAAACACTGAACCCGATGAATTTCGAAATTGCTAATTATTTCATAAAAGCAACATCAATTCGAACCGAAAGATAATCTTCAATGCCCAAAACAGGTCTTTTCAAGAAAGCCGAACAGGCATTTCTTAAAAAAGTCACATTTTCTGAAAAACGGCTCCCTCAAATAACCGAAAAAAAGGACTCGGCGTATCGAACCGATATGGCGTGCAATCATATGAACCAGATTCGCAACAAGTTCTTTTCGATGTGCGCCGCCATCAGAACCGCCGAAGAAGCTACCTGTGCCGAGCAATGGCTCAACAGCAACCGCATACAAAACCTGATGATCGATCTGGACGTATTGGTGCGATACAGCCCGGACTGGGGCTACGCCAACACCGGCAAATGCCCGGAACTCGAGCAGATGAAAGACGACCTCACATCAGAAAAGGATTATCATGGATTTTGATGCACTTATTCTCTTAGTAAATGCACTCATTCCCTTGGCGGCCGTAATAGTGGGCGGTCTTGTTGTTCACTACAGCACGACACACTTGGAACAAAAGCAACGGAAACGTAATGCCAAGGCCTTAGCAGGAATGTTGGCCGCAGAGATTGAGTCAACACTCCGACATATCGAAAGACGACAGTATGAAAAGCATTATCGATTTTATTTAAAACGATTTGAAAAAGGACTGTTTGACGAAAGGCCTGGGATTCGCGGACTGGACGACAAATTACCCGATATCGCCGCAGCAACTATCGACAAGCTTGGACTGCTGGATCCCGCATTGAGTTGTGATGTTCTATCTTGGTATAACAATTTAAGAGGCATCAAAATCGACCTTCTCGAACTTAGTACTAAAACTAAAGATGTATTGAACGAAGAATGTGCGCCGCTTTTAAAAGAAGTAACAAATATCTGGCTGATAGACATAAAGGGGAAAGCCCCCTCTCTGATCAAAAGACTTAAACAGGTCTAAAGAACCACCCCATGTCCGTAATCCGCACCGAATTCGGTTTTACCGATAAAGACGTTCTGTATGAAGGAATAAAAATGAGTGGAAAAAACCGATAGGGCAGTCTTTCCCCCTTGCCTTATCTTGCCGCGATAACACGAAGCCGAAGCTCAAACTCTTTCTAGGTCCCTATTACCTCTTTATTACCGGTAAGCGTGATCACCCTCGCATGAGGGTTTAAACCGGTCAGAAAAATATATTTCCAAGATAACCACCTCCTTTCTGGGTTTATGACGAAACAATCACAAGTACGCCAATAACGCACTTTGTAAAATCAAAATTCAATATTGTCTAAATCATCTAAAGTTACTGTACGAACATCAACGACCAAATCTTTTATGTCTCGAACTTGATTGATGACACAGACCTCTGCAATGGCATTTTTCACTCCACGGCGTTTACGATAATCGTCAAATGAGAACTCTTCAAACGTCTTGAACAGATTAAGATCCCGAGGATGCGGAACGGGTTTCGTAGCCCCGCTGTTCATTCTCGATAATCTGATTTTATCACAATGACGATCAATCAATTTTGCGGTATCAACCACCAACAGATCATGCGTCATTCCGACGTACGCTTGTGCATTCATCATTGTTCGCAGTCGCTCCTTTGTTGACCAAAAGAAAACCATCGAATTCAACAACTCGTACCACGGACGAGGGTCGTTTACTCCTAAAGCCGTACACATGCCCTTATCACTCATGGGTTTTTGGTCGCGAACGGTCGCTGTCCCCAAACCATCGCATGAAATTTCGACCCATTTTGGCCGATGGTTTTGAAGGAGCCTACAGTTTTGTCCAGGACTAAGCTTGTACAATTCAACAAGCGCTTGTGTCGAAAGAAGTCCGTATTTACGAATATTTTCCCAGCTTCCTTGCCACGCCATGTGAAAAAGTCGCGGATAAAACTCCGCAAGCTGCTCTGGACGCATTACCAACGCCTCCTGTCAATGACACATTTGAAATCAAACTTGTTTGCGATCAATGAACACGGCACACCCGAGACGGCCTCAACCGCTTCAACAAAATTAATTGTGTCTTCTGTTAGGGTCCGTTGACATCTATCGTGCGGCGATGATCCCTGCAACTAGGTGAATGCCCGCCGCGAAGCTGGATGCCATCTTGTCGTATCGGGTCGCGATCGCCCGGAACTCCTTGATCTTGCAGAAGACATTCTCAATCCGGTGCCGGTCCCGATAGGCGTCTCGGTCAAAGGTGCGCGGAAGCGTTCGGTTTTTCTTCGGGGGAATCACCGTCTTGACTCCGTGTTCCGCAAGCCTATCCA
>JAPORV010000436.1 GCA_026710055.1 Aestuariivita sp. | reverse complement strand
GTGAGAAGGAGCGAGAGCGTCTGAAGCGCCAGCACCGTCGCGCTGCTTAATCATCGATTCAAAAAAAGAGGCTTCTGACCGGACAGGCGGAGTCCGTCTGCTGCGTCATTTTAGCGGAAATGTCGGCCTGATGAGGCCACCGGACATCGGGTAATTAGCAGTTGTGCGGTAAAATTCCCCAATAAATTTGATATTGCGATGAAAAACATTCATATTTTTCTCTTGGCAGTCGCCAGAAAAGGGGGTTTTTAACAGACACTAACTATTAACTAGAGAACTGCTGAAATTATTCAAGAAGCATTACATGGGGTAAATCCCAATAAATGAATGAAAAGTCCCGCATGATTTTTAAGTGCTTCGACAGGGGTTGAGGATCTGTTTTTGAGCAGGGTTGTGCCCCGATGGTCGCGCCAT
Source organism: Aestuariivita sp. (assembly GCA_026710055.1). Taxonomy (GTDB): domain Bacteria; phylum Pseudomonadota; class Alphaproteobacteria; order Rhodobacterales; family Rhodobacteraceae; genus JAPORY01. Next base: position 6,083 of record JAPORV010000436.1, on the reverse strand, counting down.
AGCCTCATTGAAACAGAACGGGCCGTTCTGGAAATTTATCCTACTTGAAGTATAGGCTATTTGGGACACTTTAGTCTGCGTAGCACCCCTGTGCGCACAAAGGCGCGCGAACTCCTATGCTGGAGGGATTTAACTAGGACAATTCGCGACACGCTATGTCCGGGTCAATGGCGAATCCGTCTGGGGCTTGACGCCTACAGAATTTGTTTTCTCAAATTAAGGAGGAGCGGTTATCTCGCGATTTCGGGAGGTAAAGAATTACGTCAAATCTTTGTTATACCGGAACAAAACTAAAATTCTGTGGGACTTTTCGCTCCTCTGTTGGGATGGGCTCAATGGTGACGGGAATCCAGACGGAACTTTTAGTATGATCTGTAATTGACGAACATCAGGGCGGTTTCGGATCGCCCTTTTTCGAGTCTTCCGGTATATTTACTGGAAGATCCCGGGTATGCAGGGAAAAAGGCCCTCAAGAAAAATGATAGGGAGATGCAAGCCATGCGCGGTATAACCGCGTGGCCTCGGCGAGGGAATATCCCGTTGCTGCTCCTGATTTACGCTGTGAGTATCGAACCATCCTTCGGGCAAGGGTTTGAATTATGCTTTTGAAAAAAGAAGCCTCTTAGAGGTCAAATAAACGAGTTGAATAGCGGAATTCAGCGTTAGCCCAGCCATGACCCGAGAACGGTGACATCAATGGTAACATCGTCAATGATAAAACCGCTTAATGTGATGAGCAATGTTTTATCACGTTTTTCAGCATCGGCTTTAGCATTCGCGGCATCCACTAGAAATTGTTCTAATGTTGCATTAAGCTGTTTTTGTACACTGACGTTTTCGCCTTTAACATTTTCATGCATTCCTCTAAGACAGCCAGCCGTTTATCCAATTTAACGCACCGCAAAGGGGGTCTATTCGCTTTCGGCCAGCCCTTAGCATGCAATTTTACACGATTCTTGGCGAAACCCTTCATTGCACGGTTTTGTTTACCCAAGATGGTGTCGGTCGAAAGTCAGCGAGTGTAGTTTTGCCTATTGTACGAGTAATCAATAATGTTGCTGGATTGCATGCATTGCGCGCTCTCGTAGTAGCATTTCCTGTTGTGTTGGTGAAGTAACGAACCCGTGGAATAAAACCAATTACTAAAGCATGATTTTAGAGCTTGGATTTTTTCCATGAAATTATTTGCGCATTTGATAACCTTAAGGCGGTTATTCAAAGTTGGTTAGAATGTCGCGGGAAGGGGATTTTTCTTCGTGAGATAGAGATTTTACTGAATTATCACGGACATATTTTGGCGTAAGTAAATCGCGTATGCTTGTGCATTTGTAAGCTGATCAACTGTACTCATTTTATTTTTTTGACGAAGAAATAATGACTAGTTCATTCTCGCGATGCCAAGCTGATATAAATAAAAATGTCAATTTGCTCTCAGGTGAAACTGAACGTCTGATAAGCAGTTACATTCGAGGTGTGCGTAGCTTCTGATACTACTCAATAATGCGAGCTTCAGTAGCGGCATGCAGTTCGTCACGGGTGACGTTAGGAGCAAGCTCTATTATTCTCAACCCCCCTTTTTCGATATCAAGCACCCCAAGATTGGTGATAATTCTGTCTACCACTCTTTGACCTGTGAGAGGTAAAGTGCATTGCCTGAGTATCTTGGATTCACCTTGTTTGTTACAATGGTCCATTACAACAACAACACGGCCCACGCCCGCAACCAAATCCATCGCGCCTCCCATTCCCTTGATGAGCTTTTTGGGAATCATCCAGTTCGCAAGGTCACCATTTTCAGCCACTTCCATTGCACCCAAAATTGCCATTGCAATCTTGCCGCCTCGGATCATTCCAAATGATGTTGCGCTATCAAAGTAGGCTGTATGTGGTAATTCAGTGATCGTTTGCTTTCCAGCATTGATGAGATCTGCGTCAATTTCATTCTCTGCCGGAAATGGACCCATTCCCAGCATGCCGTTTTCTGACTGCAATGTTACTTCTATACCTTCGGGAATGTAATTGGATACCAATGTTGGGATACCAATACCAAGATTGACATACCAGCCATCCTGTAGTTCTTGGGCTGCACGGGCGGCCATTTGATTTCTGTCCCAAGCCATTTGTATCTGTCCTTACATGTTAAGCTGCGAGATTTTTTTTATTAAGAATTGGTTGATGCAAAGCAAAATAAATTCAATCCAACAGTGTGCGATAATGCTATTTCGCAATCTTTGTAAATAAATCTACTTTTATGCTGCACGTATTGTTCTTTGTTCAATGCGTTTTTCATGGTGTCCTTGAATTACTCTGTGTACGTAAATGCTCGGTAGATGAATTGAATCAGGGTCAAGTTCGCCAGGCTTGACTATCTCTTCGACTTCAATAACGCATATTTTACCGCACATGGCTGCTGGTGGATTAAAATTTCTTGCAGTTTTTCTAAACACAGCGTTACCGGTTGTATCGGCTTTCCAAGCTTTGACGATTGAAAGATCGGCAAATATTCCGCGTTCCAATATATAGGTTTCTCCATCGAAATCTTTGTGCTCCTTTCCCTCAGCAATTAACGTGCCTACGCCAGTTTTGGTATAAAACCCCGGTATACCGCACCCTCCAGCACGCATTCGCTCTGCTAAGGTTCCTTGCGGTGTAAATTCCAGTTCGAGCTCGCCGGAAAGATATTGCCGCATAAATTCCGAATTCTCGCCAACATATGACGAAATCATCTTTTTAACTTGGTGAGTTTGCAAAAGTACGCCAATGCCGAAGTCGTCTACACCAGCATTGTTAGAAGCGAAAATTAAGTCCTTCGTTCCTCTTTTTTTAATGGCCTGAAGTAATAATTCTGGAATACCGCATAGGCCAAAACCGCCAGCCGCTATCGTCATTCCGTCAAATAAAAGGTCATTTAACGCGTCTGCCGCATTCGTATAGACTTTTTTCATTTTGTTATCCTCAATTTACTGGCCTAAGAATTCGGAATTTAACCAATCTTTACCATGCTATTTTGATCTTGAACCAAATGAACCATCGCATCCCTGTATTCTTTCTTGGATTTTGGGTGTCGACGATATATTAGACTGGTCAAATTATTTTATCTTCTAAACTTGCAAAGAAATTGGGTCAAGATGTCACCGTTATGTAGGACTTTCTTAGAATTTGATAGTCACGATCAAAATTGATATTGATACAAAGAAATTTCTATTCGGCGATAATCAATTAGAAAAGATAATTTAATTTATGAAAGGTAAAGGCGAACGAAAGTGGATGTATCCTGTACAAATTTAAGTTATCCTTGGCGTAAGCCGCCAGAGTTTGGAGATTTTATTGAGGTCGCTAGTGGCGTCTTTTGGTTTCGTTTACCTCTTCCAATGAAGCTAAATCACGTTAATGTATACGTGCTTGATGATGGGGATGGCTGGACAGTGGTGGATACCGGCTTTTGTGCGAAGTTAAGTCTTGAGATTTGGCAATCAATGCTCGCCGGACCGTTAGCTGATAAACCTGTTCGTCGTCTCCTAGTCACTCATCATCATCCTGACCATGTTGGACTTGCAGGCTGGTTTCAAAGGCACCATACGGTAGAGTTATTGATGTCACGTACCGCTTGGTTATTTGCGCGTATGCTCACACTCGATAAGCAAGAGAAGATGGTAGAAGAAAACGTCGCATTCTTCTCTAGCGCTGGAATGTCGCCTGAATTATTGGAAGCGCGAAAACGCGAAATACCATTTAATTTTGCCGATATTGTTGCGCCCCTTCCTTTAGGATACACGCGAATTAAACATGGTGATATTATTCAAATGGGTGGAAGAAATTGGAGCGTTCATGTTGGAAATGGTCATGCACCAGAGCATTTAACCTTATGGAGCAGAGATGATGGACTAGTAATTTCAGGCGATCAGATTTTGCCATCAATTTCTCCAAATATTGGTGTTTATGCTACAGAGCCTTTGGCCGATCCATTGGCTGATTGGATTGAGGCCTGCACAAGGTTGGCGAAATTAGCAACATATAACCAATTAGTATTGTGTGGGCATAAATTACCGTTTACCGGGTTACCGGTGCGAATGCAGCAGTTGCTTAATCATCATCAGCAGGTTTTGGATCGGCTCTTGATTTTTCTTGAATATCCGCATAGTGCCGCTGAATGCTTTGAGCCGTTATTCCAACGGAAGATTCATGATAATGAATATGGTCTTGCTATTGTGGAAGCGATAGCGCATGTAAATCATTTGTTTTTGTCTGGTCAGGTGAGGCGTTTTTGCCGTACGGATGGCGCTTGGCTATATCAGCGTAAGTTGTAGGCATGATAATGGGAAATAGTCTTGTTACAACATGTACTAAACTTATGATAGTCGTTGACGTTGCAAGAATGTATTTCATTCAAATTGCCTTTATCAGCCGCTTCTAAGGCTTCCTGATATTTTGTTCTGTGTTCATTTCCCATAAGTTCAGGAACGGTTTGAGAACCGGGCAATTCCATTCCGAACCTTACGCACAAGATGAAATAGCAAACAGCTCTTGCTGTTCTTCCGTTTCCATTGATAAACGGATGTATCTCATTGATTTTCCAAAGCGCCAGTGCGGCCAAAAGGGTCGGTTTTGTATTCTCCCATTTTACATTAATCATATTGATGAAATCATCCATTAACGGTTCTACGCGGTAGAATGCTGGGGGCTCGTACTTCCCAACCTTAACTTGACACGGTCGGTATAATCCTGCGGCACTATGTAGCCCAACAATAGCATGATAATTTAAAGATTTGACTATCGAATGTGAAATCACATTGCGATTAATATCAATCGCCGCACGTATTATTGCAGAAAGATAGTCATATTGTCGTTTTGAATTTGTTGACTGGAGGGCCTGGTAGGAAGAATGGTTTTCGCCTCCAGCCAATTCAAAAAGATCCGTAGATTAACCGTATCTTTTGGCAAACTCAGTTTCGACAAATTTGCGTGTTTTATCGCTTTTATCTTTCATGCAACTCATTGTCCATGAAATCGCTTGAGCCTTGCGTTCTTCGGGGGTTAAATCTCGTTTTGGAAGATTTTTAAGCTTTTCTTCTAAAGAACTAGTTTTATTGGGATCTACGCTGTTAATCAATTCGTCTATAGACATAATGTAGATCCTTTGTTCTTTTTTCAAACTGTAAATTACAATTAGTATTTGAGAGATAAGAGATTATTCTTGGAAAGTTAAGAACATGCGAAATTCGATAACTCGTCGAATCTCGAAAGTAAAGTCTAGCCGAGCTTTAAAGTTTAGACCTTCTAGAACCAGTTTCCTAGGTCTCGACACTAGATCTAGGGTCCGTTGACATCTATCGTGCGGCGATGACCCCTGCAATCCGATGAATGCCCGCCGCGAAGCGGGACGCCGTCTTGTCATACCGCGTTGCAATCGCCCGGAGCTCCTTGATTCTGGGGAAGACATTCCCGATCCGGTGCCGGTCTCGATAGGTGTCCCGGTCAAAGGTCCGTTGATGCGTTCGGTTCGTCTTCGGCGGAATCACCGCCTCCGCTCCGCGGTCGGCGAGCGTATTAAGCAAGGCGTCCGAGTCACAGGCCGTGTCGCCGATCCATGTCTCATCACCAGAGCGTCACCTCCCCTCACTTAGCAAAAGCCTTGAGTGAGGTGAAATGATGTCCCTTGGTGCACTTCACAGTTGAAACGGGCTAGTTAAACACTTTGTCGCCATTTAATGAAATGTAATGTCATTAATGAAAGCTGGGTTGAAGAGTGAAGAGCCCATGAATTTCTTAAAGAGAATTGATAAGGTGATTTTTTAAATTAGTGTCTGTTAAAAAACCCCCCTTTTCTGGCGACTGCCAAGAGAAAAATATGAATATTTTTCATCGCAATATCAAATTTATTGGGGAATTTTACTGCACAACTGCTAATTACCCGATGTCCGGTGGCCTCATCAGGCCGACATTTCCGCTAAAATGACGCAGCAGACGGACTCCGCCTGTCCAGTCAGAAGCCTGTTTTTTTTGAATTGATGATTAAGCAGCGCGACGCTGCTGGCGCTTCAGACGCTCTCGCTCCTTCTCACGAATAAGACGTCCCAGTCGCA
>JAPORV010000413.1 GCA_026710055.1 Aestuariivita sp. | reverse complement strand
CATGATAAAACTTTCGTCCATTCGGGTTCATCATTGTGCCTCATATGTTATCTCCTCATCCGTCGTCGGTGTTCCGACCTCAGAAACGGCCCTGCTCAAACCAATCGGGATGTGGTATTGTTATCAGTGAGACGACTCACTGCCATTCACTACAAATAAGACAACAATTTTCCAGCTTCTACTATCAATTCAATGATGTTAGTATACTAGCCAAAACATATGACACTACAAAGTAGATTTTAAAATTTGCAATTATAATTAATTGAAATTAAGAAAAATTCTTAAAGAAAATAACGAAAATTGATTATTTTTATAGAAATTTTGTTAAAGATGGGATTGTTATTAACAACCATAAATATCAGTAAATGCTTTCAAAATTTTTGCTGGTTCGGTTACATCAACGGCGTTACAGATCTTGATAAGGTCTGCCGCTTCTTCAGACGGAAAATATCCGTGATTTTTATACGTTATGATTCGGTTTTCAATGTCATTTGCGGTTGCTTCTGGATGAAATTGCGTCGCATAGATATTACGTTTATATTTTATCATTTGTATCGGACAAGAGCTAGATGTGACAAGCAATGTGCAGTTTTCGGGTAAGGACTGAACAGCTTCCTTGTGCCCGACAAATGCCATAAACTGTGAGTCGAGATTTTTTGTTATTGGATCATCCAAACCAACGTCAGTCAGTGTGCATTTTGATGGACCGACTGATTCGGAATAACGTTTTTTGCTTACTTCGGCACCTAAGTAATGTGCTAATATACTCAATCCATAACAACATCCGATGAAGGGTATATCGTTATTGACTATTGAGGGCATTAGTGACATGATTCGATGTTCAATTTTCGCTTCAATTTGTTCTTTTTCATTTGGTTTGTCTGAAATACAACCTGGCCCACCACCAACAATTATGCCAGCATAATCTGCATTGAGGTCATGACTTTGCAATTCTTGTTTATCAAGACAAACACGATGAACGCGGCTTTCTGGCAAGTGGCATTTATTTAAAATAGCGGCGAATTCTTGATGAGCGGCATCAATTTCTGGTCGAGCTTGAAGAATAAGAAATGGTTTCATGGGTGTTTTTTTGTCGATTTAGATCAGGTGGAATATTTTCGATCATTATGTTAAGGGGCTTATATACTTTACTTGACATAGGATATTTCCCCCCACAAGAGGATAGTGATATGGGTAATCAACCCGATATCACCCCTGATTCACTTGTCTTTCACGCTGATTGAGGTTGTTTGGCCAACACGATTTCATCTTTGTCAAGTAATGTATATAAGCCCCTATGTTAATTGGAAATGCTAATTTTGGCTGCATTTTTTTTCAGTTGAAGAGATGTTTTATTCAGTCGATTTTGACTTGTTTGGGTGAACTTTAGTAATGTAGTTCATTGTCATTTAGAATGAGCAAATTACTTGATTGTTTTATCGTTTTGCCTGTAGTGATAAGGAAATATTTTTATAGATAATTCATTAATTGGGATAAAGCAATTATGGCAGGACACTCGAAGTGGGCGAATATTCAGCATCGTAAAGGACGTCAAGATACCGTACGTGCGAGATTATTTTCTAAACTGAGTAAAGAAATTACTGTTGCTGCAAAAATGGGTGATTCAGATCCTGGTAAAAATCCACGGCTGCGATTAGCCATTAAAGAAGCACGTTTGCAATCTATGCCCAAAGATAATATTGAGCGGGCAATAAAGAAATCAATGGGTTCAGAAGGAGATGATTTCGAGGAAATCCGTTATGAAGGGTATGGCCCGAACGGTGTGGCGATTATTGTGGAAGCAATGACGGACAACCGTAATCGTACAGCCTCAACGGTTCGCTCAATTTTTAATAAGAATGGCGGGAATCTAGGTGAAACCGGCTCAGTCTGGTATATGTTTGAACGTAAAGGAGAGGTGGTGTACGCACCTCATATTGGAAACGCTGATGAGATTTTGCAAGCTGCGATTAATGCAGGTGCAGATGATGTCGAGAGTTCTGATGACGGTCATTATATTTGGTGTGAACAGAATGACCTTAATCACGTGGCACAAGGATTAGAGACTGTTCTGGGTGAAAGTCAAGCAACTCGGCTGGTTTGGCAACCGTCAATTACGACTGAAATTGATTTGGGCGGGTTGCAATGTTTGATGGAACTTGTAAATGCACTTGAAGAGAATGATGATGTGCAGAAAGTGACTACAAATGTGAGCGTATCTGACGATTTACTTAGTCAAGTTGAATGATAGTTCAGTATTGAGCGCCGCCCAGCAGAGTATATACACTTAAGTAGGTGTCAGCAGATTTTGGCATATTTTAGGGAGTGATGGTCTCAAGTTTGTACTTGTTTCTTAAGTTGTCTCTGGAACACTCAAATTCAGTGTCTGTCAGTTTGCCAAAAATTAAGTGGTTGTGAATGGACCTTTATCCTCTGGGAGTGTTCGGTTTGGTGGATGATAGTTTCTTTTTGTATTGACATTGCTTTTTCTGTGCTGGTTTTCACCGAGTGTCATTGTGTTCTTTTTTCAAAAATGCAAAACTGCGGGGGTTATAATTGGGTGTTACGTCTAAAAGCAAAGCCTTTTTTTGCTGGACTTGAGTCCTTTCGCAAACAAAAATTTCGCTTTTGCCTATTTTCTTGAAATCACTACTTGGGGTCAGTTGACGCCTAATAGGTGCAACGATAGAATTTTTTATCGTTTTAGCTTTTGAGGATAGGTTATCTACATGTTGAGCACAATAAAAAATCGACAAGAGATTATTGATTGCGCTCAGTCAAGTGATTTAGCGGCCTATAGAGTGCAGTCGATTGTGTTGTTTGGTTCTCGTGCGAAGGGGACGCATAAGGCTGACAGTGATTGGGATTTGGCTTTTCTTGTGGACAATCCAGATGTAGACGGTGTGACGTCTTTACGGGAGTATTGGGCGAACAATCCGTTTCGGAATTATGAGGATGTGAATGCTTGTGTGCTGCCTTCAAGCTATTTTGAGGCGCATATGTATGATTTTGGGCAATTGTCGCATCAGATTGCTCGTTATGGGGAGGCTTTACTTGGGGCGTGGAATATCAACAAGGAAAAGCTTGATAAAATGACCAGCACAAGACCGGATGACTGGGATGGAAATCTCAGACAAAGTTATGCATATATTGAAGATTTCTTCTCTTATGTCCGTAGATTCAAAAAAGCAAAGGAATACTGGCCTCTCCCTTCGATAGGAAATGGGATGGTGATGGCGTCACAACGGGCGGCGGAGCATCTTGTGAAGGGGATTGCAGTGCGGCGTTACATCGAACCCCGTAAAATCCATGACATTGCTGGTCTTGCGGAAGATATGTTACGTCAGAAGCCTCCAGATGTTAACAAAAGCCTCTGGGCGATCTTTACAAATCGTCTCAAGATATTAGATGGGCCTGCCCGGCAAGATAACCAAGTAGCCTATGCGCTGACCGCTCCGAGTGTGGAGACCGTAGAGCGGGCTTATGATCGTATTGGCAACACCTTAACTTTATTTGCTGATGAAGTCATCAGTGCTCTAGAGATTCCTGACAATCCTGCGGGTATGGGATTGTCGGCTCACAGTATCGGTGAGAAAGACCATAGAGAGGGGTTATTATCCCATGCGCAACTGCAATTGTTATATCTCCGTAAATTCTGTACCGACCATCAAGAGATTTTTTTGATGCCGAATATGGAAAAAGGGATGTCTTCTGCCTCCTCTGGAATAGAAGGGGTGTTGACGGTTCCGGAACAGTTGGTGCGTATGAAAGAACCGTTTGATATGACGTTGGAAAAATGTATTGAAGCGGAAAAGGTGTTGAGACAGACTGGTGATGGTTGAACCGAAATCCCGGATGAGTCGGGTGATTTGACTGCGTAATCGTAGGTAAATATGATCTTTGACGGTAGAAGTCGAGCTGAATTAAGGCGGTCAAGAAGATAAAGTTAATTTGATGTTGTCTACTTTTTTGAATTCGTATTTATTCGTAAATTTATAAGAGCAATTTCCGTTAGAATATTTCTTCTTTTCATAGGCGGTATCAAGGTTATACGTTAGGATGACATCAAAAGTTATTGAATTTGAAGATCTTACTACATTAGTGGGTGCTGGCGCTGTCCAGCAAGATGATTTGAAAATGCTACTTAATGTCGCTCCTCGTCTTGTTGCGGCCGATGGTGGTGCAAAGCATGCACTCGCGATTAATGTCATACCTGATGCGGTAATTGGAGATTTTGATAGCTTTTCAAGCGATTGTCATAACCGAATTCCAAACGATCAAAAATATCATGTTGGAGAGCAGGACAGTACTGACTTTGAGAAAACTTTGTCGCGTATTTCGGCGCCGCTTATTTTTGGAATTGGATTTACCGGGCCTCGTATTGACCATCAACTTGCTGCATTTTCCTGTTTAATTCGCTTTGCGCATCAACGGTGCATTTTGATCGACAGTGTACAAGTTATATTTTTGTGCCCACCGGAAGTCGAAATACTCTGCGGACAAAATACTTTAATTTCATTATTCCCCATGGTTCCATTGTCGGCCGAGTCTACAGGTCTTTATTGGCCACTTGACGGGCTTAAACTTGGGCCTGACCAAGTAATTGGAACATCTAATTGCACTGAGCGTTCAAAAGTTTGCTTGCGTGTAAATAGACCTGGCTTACTTGTTATTCTACGGCGTAAAAATTGGGCGTGCGTTATGAATGCTCTTATTGCTTCATCTTCAAATTGGCCTGTTCAATAGTCATAACATTAAGGTTGGCATAATTTGTTCGTTATTTTGAAGCCTTGAACGCGTAAATATTGCATTTTTTGAGGTAAAGCTGGAAAATAATTTGCCGAATTTTTGTGGTTTTAGTATTGTAGGTAGGGTTCTTAATTCAGAGCATGTTTTTGTAAAGCTGTATCAAGATTTGAGGAAAAAGCGAATGGACTATGTTTCTACAGAAATTACGAATTAATTCTGTTATTGCTGATAGCTTTATTGTGTGCCTATTAGCAATGGGGCAGTTCATGTATTGGGTGACTGAGTGCAAAATGGCATTTTATCAGATTCACACTGCAATTTCTTTAAAGCCTTGGGAGTCGAGTGCTATATCGGGTTAGGCTTAAAGCGAAGACACTGGCGGTGACTCTTCTCCTAAGGTTCAATCAAATAATGGCTAAAATAAAAACAAACTTACGTCTTGATGAGCACGGGAGAAGTGTTGACAATTTCACTCAGCAGATTGTTCTGGAACTTGAATTAAATGAGTCGATTGCAGTATGAGTAAAAAAAGGCTCAGTAAAGCCACTTTTTTTTCTTCGCTTTGTTCTGATCTTGAAGATATTGCAAGAAATGCTGGCAGGGCAATAATGGAGATTTATGAAAATCCTAGTGAAGTGAGGCATAAGAGCGATGGATCTCCTGTCACAAGAGCAGATACGAATGCAGAAAACGTTATTCTCTCGGCTTTACAGAAACTTGCTCCTGATATTTTGGTAATTTCAGAGGAAAATTCCGCCAGTCATTTTCTTGATGCTCCTCAGAGCTTCTTTTTGGTTGATCCATTAGACGGCACAAGAGATTTTCTCAAACAGGACAGTCGAGGTCATTTCACGGTTAATATAGCGCTCATTGAAAATCGGCAACCTGTGGTAGGGGTCGTTTTTGCGCCAGCATTAGATCGTTTGTTTTCAGGAATTGTTGAAAAGGATGCTATCGAATCGCGTAATGGACATATATTTGCAATCAATGCCAGCGACCCGCCAGAAGCCGAATTGACAGCAGTTGTAAGCGCTTCACATCAAGATGCTGAAACCAGTCGTTGGCTTAAGAGATGCGGGATAACGAAGAAGGTCTCTATGGGATCATCTCTCAAATTGTGTTTAGTGGCTTCAGGTGAGGCAGATGTATATCCAAGGTTTAGTCCAACAATGGAATGGGACATTGCAGCTGGCCATGCCGTTCTTTTGGCAGCTGGTGGTGTGATAATGAATCTAGATGGCACGAAACTCAAATACCGGAAACCAAATTATCGAAATGGTGCTTTTATTGCATGGGGTAGTGGAAAACAGCCCTTATAGATGTTGGTTATTCTGAGATGATCGCACGATGATTTGGCAGTTTGAAAGAGGCTCATCTTTTATTGGGTTAGCTGAAAGTGTTCCGCGCTATTTTTCGATACTTTGAGTTCGGCGATACTCAATTCCCTTTCGAAATGTTCAAATCAAAGATGAAACACCCTTATTGTCGTAAATTCACTTAGCTAGTGTCTGTAAAAAAACCTAAATTCGATATTAAAACGCTGAATAAATTGACTCTTTTGTCATTTTTCTCTGGCGAAGATTGCGGGTATTTGGGACAATATCAGCAATTACACCCAAGATTTCCCCCAAATCAGCAAATCTTCGCCAGAATCTCTCGAAAGAAAGATCACATTATGCGCACATCCTTCGCAATACAACCCCTTCTTGGTAATACCGCCACCCGTCAACTCACCTTCGACCCGACCTCCCGCGATGATACCGAAG
>JAPORV010000130.1 GCA_026710055.1 Aestuariivita sp. | reverse complement strand
TTCATATGAAGAGATGCGACATGTCCATTCTGCTTTTCAAAAAAATGCCCGAAAGCGGGAAAAATTCGCTTAAATGTAGAGTTTTGCAAGTACCTCATTTTATCAAAATTTTCGTCGATTTAGCAAATCTTCGCCAATTTGAAGAAAAGGTGCCAACATATTGGTTTGATTCAATTCGTTGAAAATGTACTTTTGTATATGGCGGACTCTTAAAATTTGTAAAAATGAGAAGGTATTAAGACACTATCTGATCATTTTGAAGCTACTTTATTTGAAATTTTCAGTAATGCTTGCAATTTCTCAAGCAATAATTTTTTTCTAATATATGTGATTCCTATATCTTACCAGTCAAGATTTTATCAAAGGAATTCTACCGGTATAGCTTTTGTAATACGATTGCACGCTCAAAAATCTGAATCAGTAGACCTTATCCAGCCACCTCCTAAAACCCGTGTTCCGTTTGTCTCATAAAAAACACATGCCTGACCCTTTGCAACACCACTTTCACACACCATTAACTCGACGTCAGCTTCGGATCCTGACACTGGTCGAATGAGAGCATCTTGTGGTAAAGAGGTTGATCTTACTTTGACTGAAACTTGCCACTCATTAGTGTCTTGAAATGGTGTATCACCGAGCCAGTTAACGTCCGAAACTGATATAACTTTCGTCCTGAGCATTTCTTTTGGACCAACCACGATCGTTCTGGTGTCAGCATTCAGCCTGATAACATAGAGTGGTTCCTTCAATCCTCCCAAATCCAAACCACGGCGTTGACCCACAGTATAGTGAATAATGCCTTTATGCGTTCCGATAACTTGCCCACCTGTATCAACGATATTTCCGGGTTCTGAAGCAGTCGGTATTAGTTTTTCAATAATTGATGCATAACTTCCGTTCGGCACAAAACAAATATCTTGACTGTCAGGTTTTTCCGCAACTGATAAGCCGAGGCTCTGTGCCAGCTGACGGGTTGTATCTTTTGAAGAAACAGTTCCCAGTGGAAATCGTAGAAACTCTAGCTGTGCCAAGGTCGTGGTAAATAAAAAATATGACTGATCTCTATGAGCATCTATTGCGGAGTGCAATTCAACGCCACCACTTCCAATCTTTCGTTGAATATAGTGCCCGGTTGCCATGCAATCAGCATCTAAATCTTTCGCGGTCTCAAGCAAATCTTTAAACTTAACGCGTTCATTACAACGAATACACGGTATTGGTGTAGAGCCAGCAAGATAACTATCTGCAAACTCTGAGATCACTCTTTCACTAAAAATATCCTCATAGTTTAAAACATAATGAGGAAACCCTAACCTTTCGGCTATTCTACGAGCGTCATGGATATCCGTACCTGCACAGCATGCTCCCTTTTTAGTTAACGCTGCACCATGATCATATAATTGAAGCGTAATACCAACGACATCGTAGCCATACATGGCAAGACTTGCCGCAACCACCGAACTATCAACGCCGCCTGACATTGCAACAACCACACGCGTTTTAGAAGGTGATTTGTCAAACCCAAGAGAGGTTTGTATTTCTGAATGAATTATAGACATAAGAAAGACAATCGGAAACACTGTAAGTTTGAACTATATGACAAAGCCTATAAATCTCAAATAGCACAAGATGAAGATTAAATATCAGAAAAAATCGTTGATTGAAGGTTCGTAATTGGTAATGAAAAATAAAATCGTACAAAATTGAAAATATTGAATCATATTGGTAAATTAACTGTCGCAGTATTTATAGTGATGGACTGTTCGAAATTGTTTTTTTTGGATGTGAATAATCGATAACTTTGAATTTTATTCATTCGGCTACTCAAAAAAATTTCAAGATATTCAAAAATAAAATTCATTTTGCATACATTACTAAACTTCACGCCGATTTGAAATCGGATCAATAAAAAATAAAAGGTTAATAAATTATAAATGAGCCAATCATCAGACTCGACAGAAATTGATACGTTAACCGAGAAAGTGGCAAAAAATAAACTTGCTGACTTGGCGAAACAATTGAATGATGCAAATATTGCCTATTATGTAAATAGTGATCCGATACTATCGGATGCTGAATTTGATCAATTAAAAATAACGAATTCAGCAATTGAATCTAAATTTCCTCATTTAATGCGAGCGGATACTCCAAGTAATCAAATTGGTGCAACCGCCGCCTCAGGATTTTCAAAAATTAAGCATTCAATTCGAATGCTCTCACTTGATAATGCTTTCGATAAACTAGACATTCAGAATTTTGATATCTCTTTACGCAAATATCTGGGTTTATCTCCTGAGGCTGAACTACACTATACGGCTGAACCTAAAATTGATGGGCTTTCTTTGTCGTTACGTTACGAAAATGGGAAACTCACTCAGGCTGCAACACGTGGTGATGGACAAATTGGTGAGAATGTTACTGCCAATGCCCTTAACATATCAGATATTCCTAAAGTTCTCGACAAATCCCCGGAAATCTTGGAGGTGCGTGGAGAAGTTTACATGACTCACAGCGATTTTTGTTTACTAAATGAGCATCAAATAGCTGTAGGTGGAAAAATATTTGCCAATCCCCGAAATGCAGCCTCAGGTTCCTTACGGCAACTTGATCCCAATGTCACTCGCTCACGTCCACTTCACTTTTTCGCTTACGCTTGGGGAGAAATTTCAGAGCCACTATCATTAACGCAGTATGACGCATTAAAACGCCTAACCTCAATGGGATTCAAAACTAATCAATTAACCGAAATATGCCGGTCAATTGACGATTTGTTGAAGAAATATAATGTATTAGAAGCTCAGCGTTCACAACTTGATTATGATATTGATGGCGTTGTTTACAAGGTAAATGATCTCTCTTTTCAAGAAAGATTAGGGGCGAGATCAACAACACCTAGATGGGCAATTTCGCATAAATTCCCAGCGGAATCAGCTTGGACAAAACTTGAGGGAATCGACATTCAGGTTGGGAGAACTGGGGCTCTGAGCCCTGTCGCTCGTTTAACACCAATAACTGTTGGCGGTGTTGTTGTGTCTAATGCCACTCTACATAATGAGGATTACATTTTAGGAAGAGATGCCAAAGGGCAAAAAATTCGCGACGGAAAAGATATCCGTATAGGTGATTGGGTTCAAATTTATCGCGCCGGTGATGTTATTCCAAAAGTTGCAGATGTGGATTTAGCACGACGTCCAAAGAATTCGATTACCTTTAAATTTCCTACTTTTTGTCCAATTTGCGGTAGTAACGCAGTTCGAGAGAAAAATGATGCAGTACGTCGATGTGTTGGTGGCTTGATTTGTTCTGCTCAAGCTGTTGAAAAATTAAAGCATTTTGTTTCGAAATCTGCATTTGACATTGACGGATTAGGATCAAAACAAATTGAAATGTTTTACAGTGATATTGATCTGCCAATTAAAGAACCAGCGGATATATTTACTCTAAGATCAAGAGATAATAAGAACAACAATAAGTTAGCGGATAGAGAAGGTTGGGGAGAAAAAAGTGCTAAAAACTTATTTGCAGCAATTGAGTTACGCCGAAGAATTCCATTAAATCGATTAATCTTTGCTTTAGGTATTCGCAATGTTGGTGAGGTTGTAGCATCAGATCTTGCCCGTCATTTTGAAAGTTGGGATCAGTTTATTGTTGCGGTAGATCAATTATGCATAGAAACTGCGACATTACTTCATGAAAGTTATCGCGATAAAGGAGAAATTACGGGCAATCCGGCTTGGACCGAATTTACCAACATTGATGGGATAGGTCATACGGTAACAAAAGCGCTTGCAGTTAGTTTTTCTGAACCATCTGGTCGATTATCAATCAATAAGTTAATTTCTGAACTCTCGATTGAAAATGTTATCATAGCGCCCCAAAATGATAACCAAATTATGGGTCAAGTCATTGTATTTACAGGAAACTTAGACAAAATGACGCGTGCAGAGGCAAAAGCGCGTGCAGAGGCACTCGGTGCGCGAGTTACAAGTTCAGTAAGCAGTCAAACACACTTAGTGGTTGCTGGTCGGTCAGCTGGCTCAAAGCTCAAAAAAGCAATAGAACTTGGTGTGGATACAGTAGATGAAGATACCTGGCTAAAGATGATAAATAATTCATGATTGGTCGTCCAGTAGCTTTAATTCCTCTATTTTCCCAATTGGAAAGTTTACCAAACGTCGGTCCAAGAATTACAAAATCATTTACTCAGATTAGTGTGGAACGTCCGAGAGACTTAATTTATCATTTCCCATATACAGTGATTGATAGAAGTCATTGTGACACGATTCGATATGCAAAAACCAACCAAGTTGTTACGGTCTTGGTAACGGTTTTGAATCATCGTTCGCCTGCAAATAAACGAGCAACTTACCGAATTGATGTTGAAGATGCAGAAAAAAAATTCCAAGTTGTTTTTTTTAATTCCAATCAAGACTATTTAAAACGTATTTTGCCGATCGGGGAGCAAAGAATAATTTCAGGAAAACTGGAAGAGTTTAATGGCTTACGGCAAATAGTTCATCCAGATTACATTGAAATGGTTGAAAATTCCGGAAAAATTCCGAAGCTTGAACCAGTATATCATTTGACTGAGGGTATTTCACAAAAATTAATTCATAAAATCCAGAGAGCTTTGCTGGAAAAATTACCAAATTTACCAGAGTGGATTAGCCCTGAAAAAAAATCAACCGAGGGTTGGATGGATTGGAAAAGCGCTGTCGAAATAGCACATACCCCTAGACAAATTCATGAAATTAAATTGGAATTTCCAGCGCGAACACGCCTCGCTTATGATGAGTTATTTGCACATCAATTAACGCTTGCACTGGTCAGAAAATACCGAAGCCGAAGCAAGGGGCGAATAACTGAGGGTACTGGCAAGCTACAGAAATGCATCATAAAAAACTTACCTTTTGATTTAACGCAAGATCAGATTAAAGCAATATCCGAGATTACAACCGATATGGCACGGCCATTAAAAATGAACAGGATGTTACAAGGTGACGTAGGATCCGGCAAAACGATCGTTGCTTTTATGGCGCTTTTATCGAGCGTGGAGGCAGGCGGGCAGGGGGTCTTGATGGCTCCAACTGAGGTCTTGGCATATCAACATTACCAATCCTTAAAACCGTATGCCAAGAGTGTATCCATTGCATTAGAGATTCTTACTGGACATGACTCTGGAAAAAAGCGTGCCAACAAATTAAAGAAATTATTGAATGGAGAGATTGATATCTTGGTTGGAACCCATTCAGTCTTTCAGCAAGACGTAACTTTCTGCGACTTAAGATTAGCTATTGTTGATGAGCAGCATAAATTTGGTGTTAGTCAACGGTTAAGCCTACGAAAAAAGGGTAATGCTACCGATGTTTTAGTCATGACAGCTACACCAATTCCTCGAAGTTTAGCACTATCTCATTATGGTGATCTTGACATATCGATGTTGAAAGAAAAACCTGCTGGACGAAAAAAGATAAAAACTGCAATGATTTCTTTTTCGCGAATTACTGAAATTATTGAAAGACTGCGTAACGCAATTCAAGGGGGAAAACAATGCTATTGGGTTTGCCCGCTCCTTGAGGAATCTGAGAAAGTCGAACTTATATCAGCCATTGAACGATACAATAAATTGTGTAATATTTTTGATGAAAAAGTCGTTGGGTTAGTACATGGTCAAATGTTACCGGCCGAAAAAAATCAAGCATTTTTAAAGTTTCAAAATGGCGAAACAAAATTATTGGTTTCGACTACGGTCATTGAAGTTGGTGTTAATGTACCCAACGCATCAATTATGATCATAGAGCGAGCAGAAAATTTTGGGTTGGCACAGCTACACCAACTCAGAGGTAGGGTTGGGAGAGGAAATACGCAATCATCATGCTTATTGTTGTATAAATCACCGTTAAGTGATTTAGCATACCAAAGATTAGATACATTACGAAAGACAATAGATGGGTTTAGAATTGCTGAAACTGACCTCAGGTTACGCGGTGCTGGCGATTTGATCGGAATGGTGCAGGCGGGTATTCCTAAATTTCGCATTGCTGATCCAAGAGTGCAACTAGATTTAATGGAGCACGCTCAAATTGATGCGCGAAAATTGATTAAAAAAGACCCTAAATTAGAAAGTCCCCGTGGTCAGGCTGCCCGTACTTTGCTGTATCTCTTCAGCCAAGAAGAAGTTATTCATCTTCTTTCAGTGGGCTGAATTTGAAATAATCATTATGGTTAAAGGTGACTATCTCTTAACCGAATGTCTATCCATTCACCTCTACTAATGCAGTAAAAACTGCTATTTGATTTCGAAACAAACATTTATGTGATTGACAGAAAAACACAAAAAGGTTCGAAATTCTATTATGATTTAAGTGAAAATTATTACGCGAAGGGTGAAAAAATTGACATTAACGCAATGAAATCATTCGATATTGTTTGAAAGTGGTTTTGAAAATGGACATTTCAGAAATAATATGATAAGATAAATACGTATAGTTGCCTGAGAACGAGTATCATTCATGTCAGAATTCAAGCGCG
>JAPORV010000480.1 GCA_026710055.1 Aestuariivita sp. | reverse complement strand
CAGATGGGGTTTCGAGCGATTGGTGTGGATGTACGCTCGGAGGAGGCCTCCAGCCGTGGTCGGGCTGATCTGGTTATTTTAACGGGTGGTCAGGTGTTTATCGTTGAGGTCAAGATGGTGGAAACCGCTATGGAGACTGAGGGGGCGTTAGAGGCGGCTCTTGCTCAGATGCGGGACAGGGGGTATGCTGAGAAGTATAAGGGTCGGAAAGAGCCTATTCATTTGATTGCCATCGCTTGTGGGCGTGAGGCGCGTAATCTGCTGGATATCCGAGTTGAGCCGGTGGAATGAGGGTTTTAAGCAATGGCATTGTTGCGGCCTAACCGCAGTCAAGGTTGACCGTCTCGGTGTTGCTGATGGATGCTGTATAATTGTGGTGTTGTGTGTTCAGTGTGAACTGTCAACAAAGGAACATTTACAGCGGTTATTAATCCCCACAACTATGAGGTAGCAATGCAAGCATGAAGGTTGACGACATCAATCGAATTACTTAGGTTGATTCCATGAGTGAAGCACCTGATATTGAAAAATTCAGATGTCCTTATCTCGGACAAAATATTTGCGATATGGGTGATGTTAATTGAGAAAATTTCAAAAAATAGTCTATTTTGTTATATAAAATCAGTTCAATATCTGACTTCAAAAAATTTTAACCTTCAAATTAAGCATTATAATAAATCGTGAATTCTATTTTTTATATGTTGCTACTCAAAGCCTTTAAAAAACTGATATTACTGAATATTTTTCCTTATATCTTGTTGACATTATTTCTGAAGTCAGGCCATCTGAAGCTACTTAACATCAATGACAGCACCAGAATATAATTCACTCATCACTCTTCAACTCACTTGCAAGGTAATGCCGTCAATATCTTCAAAGAACACTACGAAAAAGCCTCTACGAAGAGACGAGTAATTACTTCGTTTCTATCAATCCAAAAATGAAAATTTGTAAAATTTAAGGTGACAGCCAGTCTTTACAAGATATTTTCAGCGAGGTCATTTATGTTCAACAAACTTCTGATTGCAAATCGTGGTGAAATTGCTTGCCGTATCATAAAAAGTGCTCGGAGGTTAGGAATCACAACAGTTGCGGTTTATTCAGACGCAGATCAAAATGCCTTACATGTTCGGATGGCAGACGAAGCAATATATATTGGTCATTCACCTTCTAGTCAGTCTTACATTGCAATTGAAAAAGTTATTAAAGCAGTCCAAATAAGCGGTGCTGAAGCTGTACATCCAGGGTATGGATTCTTATCAGAAAATCCAAGATTTGCTCAAGCTCTAGAGAAAATCGGTGTTGTATTTGTCGGTCCACCAGTGTCCGCGATTAAAAAGATGGGCGATAAAATCACCTCAAAAAAAATTGCAATAGATGCCGGCGTAAACACTATTCCGGGCTACTTAGGCCTTATTAAAAGCGATAAGGAAGCAGTCAAAATCGCAAAAGAAATCGACTTTCCCGTTATGATTAAAGCAAGTGCAGGTGGCGGCGGCAAAGGGATGAGAATTGCGCATAACGAGCAAGAAGTTCGAGAAGGATTTCAATCAGCAAAAAACGAAGCTGTAAACTCATTCGGCGACGATCGAATATTTATTGAAAAATTTATCACGCAACCACGCCACATTGAAATTCAAATATTGAGTGATAGCTACGGAAATTGTATTTTCCTTGGCGAACGTGAATGTTCTATTCAGCGTCGAAATCAAAAAATAATTGAAGAAGCGCCATCATCTTTTATTGATGAAGCAACACGCAATGCGATGGGAAATCAAGCCGTTTCACTGGCCAAGGCTGTCAATTACGCTAGTGCGGGAACAGTTGAATTTATTGTTGATGAGCAAAAAAACTTTTACTTCTTGGAGATGAATACCCGACTACAAGTCGAACATCCAATAACTGAATTAATCACCGGGATAGATCTTGTCGAAAAAATGCTTCGAATCGCTAATGGTGAGAAATTGTCACTTGCACAAAGTGATGTCGTGTTAAATGGGTGGGCATTTGAGAATCGAATATATGCCGAAGATCCATTCAGAAACTTTCTTCCTTCCATTGGGCGTTTAACCCGCTATCGCCCTCCCGAAGAAGTAGCACTCAAATCTATGGCAAACAAAAACACCCTATCAAATGCGACTATTGTACGAAACGACACAGGAGTATACGAAGGTGGGGAAATTAGCATACATTATGATCCGATGATTGCTAAACTCTGTACGTGGGGGCATGATCGAGCATCAGCAATTGGTGCCATGCAGAACGCACTTGATAGATTTGAAATTGAAGGGATTGGCCATAACTTACCTTTCGTTGCGGCAGTTATGGAGCATCCACGGTTTCAATCTGGAAATATTTCGACAGCATTCATTGATGAAGAATACCCTGATGGTTTTCATTGTATTGCGTTAACTGCGAAAGAACTTGAATGCATTGTTGCATGTTGTACTGCGATGCACCATATCTCTGAACGTCGTCGGATGTGCATTACTGGTCGTATGACCGATCAGGAAAAACCTCTTGGCAACCATTGGGTTGTATCTGCTCAGGCCAAGCAATTTACCCTTGATACAAAAATCACGACTGACTCAACCATTGTTGAGTTTAAGCACGGAAATACTTATCACGTTGAATGTAATTGGATACCCGGAGAAACAGTAACGGAATTGATCGTCAATGACGAAAATATAACTCTCAAAATTAATAAGATCACACGTGGATTTCGAGTCCGATATCGTAGTGCTGATTTAAATATTAAATTCAGATCACCCAGGCAAGCCGAGCTTGCAGCCTTAATGCCAGATAAAGTACCTCCGGATACAAGTAAGCTTCTGCTTTGTCCAATGCCTGGATTGGTTGTGAGTATTGACGTTGTGCAAGGTAAGGAAGTTCAAGAGGGACAGACTTTATGTACAATTGAAGCCATGAAAATGGAGAACATTTTAAAGGCCGAACGTACAGGCGTTGTAAAGAGAATCAATGTTTCTCCTCAAGATATCCTCGCGGTCGACGATGTTATCTTAGAATTCGAGTAACACGGACGATAGGTAGTAAAGTTAGATCGTGGAATTTATGCTAGTTTCAACATCATGAAAACGCACACGTCGATTACCCTTCCCCACGACGGTCTCGAATTTCTTGCTGCCTTAAAGGCATTTTGTCTATTGATCGCGTCAAATCACGAACACTCCACGGAAATGGTTTCCTAAGATACACTACCCCGTCTTTACCAACAAGAACGAGCATAAACCCGCGCGGCCTGAGTTTCTTTCGTACTGGAGACAAAAAACTAGAGTCCGTGTCTGTTAAGATAATCACATCTCTTTTTATTAAGTCATTGATTTGTTCCTCAAGCCAGTCCATTTGTTCTGCAAAACGAGGATCTGCTGGAGTGTCAGCAAAGACAATAACCGGTCGCTTTAGCCACTTAAATTCACTTAAATTTGAATCACCTGCTGGTCTGATGACATTACCCGTATCGCGAACAACGGCATCTCTAGTCATTGCCAAACTTGGGAGTAGTGCAAAAAAAACAATAATGAGCAAGTATTTCATGCGTTCTCCTTATGTTACAAATATAAGTGTTACGAAAGACTTTTCGAGAGTTCGGTTTACTTTTTAAGAAATGCTACTCTGCCAGCGAAAATCAACAGTCAGATCGTCGTTTTGATAATGATTACGCAGCAAAACTGTTGAACTCTCAAAACAAAGAATAAACACATCAAAACCTCAGTCCCTACCACAAATTTTGCAAATAACACGTTTTTTTTGAAATCAATCGCCATAATTGAAATCTACATCAAAGAATGCACTATACTATTTCAATTCTTGAAAATTTTTACCTCTCCAGCAACCTTATCCTATAGTAAACAGGAGGCACAAATGAAAGCGGACATGTCCAAATGGCAGAACCTCGCTCAACACGAATTGCGAAATAAGTTAATTGAAGACCTTGGCTGGAATACACTCGAAGGCATTAAAATCAAACCTTTGTATACGAATACCGATATTCGTGATTTACCACATCTCAATAGTATTCCGGGTGACGTACCATTTGTTCGAGGCGTGAAAGCAACAATGTATACGGGACGTCCATGGACGATTAGGCAGTATGCTGGCTACTCAACAGCAGAAGAGTCCAACGCTTTTTACCGGCGCAATCTAGAGGCGGGACAGCAGGGCATTTCGGTTGCATTCGATCTCGCAACACACAGGGGTTACGATAGTGATCACCCTCGTGTAGAAGGTGATGTTGGCAAAGCGGGTGTCGCTATTGATTCGGTCGAAGATATGAAAATACTTTTCGATGACATTCCGCTTGATAAAGTTTCTGTTTCGATGACAATGAATGGTGCTGTTATTCCAGTGCTCGCGAATTTTATTGTCGCTGGTGAAGAACAAGGTGTGGACAAATCACTTCTATCAGGCACAATTCAAAATGATATTCTAAAAGAGTTTATGGTCAGAAACACATATGTCTATCCGCCAGAACCGTCTATGCGAATTGTTGCTGACATCATTGAATTCACATCAGAAAACATGCCGAGGTTCAATTCCATTTCTATTTCAGGCTATCACATGCAGGAAGCTGGGGCGAACCTTGTTCAAGAATTAGCTTACAGTTTAGCGGATGGGCGTGAATATGTTCGCGCTGCCATTGCGCGTGGAATGGATGTAGATAAATTTGCTGGGCGGCTAAGCTTTTTCTTCGCAATCGGTATGAATTTTTTTATGGAAGCTGCTAAACTTCGAGCTGCCCGTTTACTTTGGCATCGCATCATGTCGGAATTCAATCCACGAAACCCGAAATCCCTCATGTTAAGAACACATTGCCAAACTTCGGGCGTAAGTCTCCAAGAACAAGACCCCTATAACAATGTCATTCGCACTGCATATGAGGCATTATCAGCTGTTTTAGGCGGCACACAATCCCTGCACACAAACGCACTTGATGAGGCAATCGCGCTCCCAACAGATTTTTCTGCGCGAATCGCACGAAATACACAACTTATTCTTCAAGAAGAAACAGGTATAACAAACGTTGTCGACCCGTTAGCGGGTTCGTACTATGTCGAATCGTTAACACATCAATTAGCCGAAAAAGCATGGACATTAATTGAAGAAGTTGAACAAATGGGCGGCATGACTAAAGCGGTTGCTTCAGGACTGCCGAAGCTACGGATTGAAGAAACCGCTGCCAATCGTCAAGCTATGATTGATTTAGGTGAGGAAGTCATTGTAGGGGTCAATAAATATCGGAAGGATCAGGAAGATTCTATTAATATTCGAGAAATTGATAACCAACAGGTTCGTGAAGCTCAAATTACTCGATTAAAGTCCATTCGCCAATCTAGAGACATCTCAGCCTGTAAAACGGCGCTTGAAGACCTCAAACATTGCGCTCAAAATGGCGGAAACCTGCTCGAATCTGCAATTAACGCTGCGCGTGCAAGGGCTACTTTAGGGGAAATTAGTATGGCCATGGAAAATGTCTTCGGGCGTCATCGCGCCCATGTTAGAACCTTATCGGGAGTCTACGGCGCAGCCTACGAGGGCGATGAAGAATTTGGCAATATACAACAGGAAGTGGAAAAATTTGCTCGAGAAGAGGGTCGAAGGCCAAGAATGTTAGTTGTCAAAATGGGTCAAGATGGACATGATCGTGGCGCAAAAATTATTGCCACTGCATTCGCAGATATTGGTTTTGACATTGACGTTGGACCTTTATTTCAAACACCCGATGAAGCTGCTAGAGATGCGATTGATAACGATGTTCATGTTATTGGAATTTCATCTCAAGCTGCGGGTCACAAAACGCTTGCGCCGCGACTTGTTGAAGCGTTAAAATCTGTTGGTGCAGAGGATAAAATTGTTGTTTGTGGCGGCGTTATTCCACAACAGGACTATGACTTTCTCAAGTCAAATGGTGTGAAGGCGATTTTTGGTCCTGGAACACCTATCCCAAAAGCCGCTAAAGATATTTTACGTTTAATTCGAAAAGCACAAGCATAAATAATCTAAATTATCGGAAATTATATACTTCGCAGCCAGTTTATACTATAAAGGTACTTACGAAACTCTATATTTAAGCGAATTTTTCCCACTTTCGGGCATTTTTTTGAAAAGCAGAATGGACATGTCGTAGGGTGGGATTCTTGTATGGTGTACTAACTTTTGTACCATATGTTATATCCCTAAGCTGCCAGCGCAACGCGAATTGCGCGATTGTCATTGGCGGGCGATGTGGGCACCCAGTCGCCTTGGCGATTGAAGCGTGGTACTAAGTCCTTCCAAACCCGATCAAAGCGATTGGACTTGCATAAGGCTCGGATGCGCAGAACGCCTTGACCACCGTCTCGCCCCCAGCTCTGACCAGAGCGCTTCATCCGGGTCGTGACCAGAACTTTGTTCGCGGCATTCGCAGCATCCATATGATGGCGGTTGTTCCGAAAATACCCCAGTTCTCGACGGATGCAGGTTTCCCCTTTTTCCTTGCGTAAGAGATGGCGCAACGCATCAATGACTTTGGCCGCCCCTTTGGCATCGTGGCGCAA
>JAPORV010000430.1 GCA_026710055.1 Aestuariivita sp. | reverse complement strand
CACTCGCCTTTCCATCCTTCAGTGTCATTTTTTTCATCGGGTTTTTCAATCCGAGGGTTGTCATGCCTGCTGGGTAGGTGGATATTTTTTTGATGCGAAAATCACCCGCACGGCATCATGAAAAAAAGTTAGCGGGAATGACTGAAACGGTGTAGAGCACCATCGTTTTTTCTGCAGACACATGTTACTATCCTCCGCTTGCGCATTTTGCTAAAGGCGCTAATGTGCTGGTCCATGAAGCAATGTTAATTGCGGGCATCGACAATCTAGCCCGACGTACATCGAACGCCGGACGTCTCAAGGTGCATCTTTTGGCATCGCATACGCCCGCAGCGGACGCTGCCAAAATTGCTTCTGAAGCCCATGTTAGAACGCTTGTGCTCAATCATTTAGTGCCAGCAGATGACCCTAGTTTTAATGAAGATGACTGGATGGCGGAAGTTGTTGGTAATTGGGACGGTCCAACGATCATTGGAAAGGACGGACTTTCGATCCCGCTATGAACGATCAAGCAATTTATGGGGCTAGTGGACATTACTTGACAAGGATGAAATCGTGTCGCTAAACAGAGTGAACTAGCATGAAAGATGCATAAGTTGGGGTCCGATAGAGGCTTGATTAACCATATCAATCCCCTATCGTTGGGAGGATTGGCCCGTGTAAAGTACTGTATATAAACCCCAAATTTATTGCTAGCACGAACTACGCCAAGAAGAATGAAAATGGAGTTTTAAGATGGCGAAAACATTTGCATCACAAGGCGACTTGACAGAGAAGCCTATCACCTTTGATGAAATCGGAGAAGGGCTCTGGGCCTTTACGGCCAAGGGAGACCCAAATTCGGGCGTGATCATCGGTGACGAAAGCGTCATGATCATCGAAGCACAAGCGACGCCGCGTCTTGCGGACAAAGTAATTGAGAAGGTGCGCGAAGTCACGGACAAGCCGATCTCTCACGTTGTACTAACCCATTACCACGCGGTACGAGTACTTGGTGCCTCTGCTTTTGAGGCGCCCCAGATCATCATGTCAGAAGTTGCAAGGGGAATGGTTGAGGAGCGAGGTCAAGAAGATTGGGACAGCGAGTTTCAACGCTTCCCACGCTTGTTCGAAGGCCACGAAAGCATTCCCGGACTGACATATCCAACTACGACTTTCTCCGATAAAATGACTGTTTATTTAGGCAAACGCCGAGTCGACATTAAACAGATTGGACGAGCGCACACTGCGGGCGATGCGATTATTCACGTGCCTGATCAGAATGTTATGTTCACCGGCGATATTGTCGAGGATCACTCGGCTTGTTACTGCGGCGACGGGTACTTTAATGAATGGGGTGGAACCCTGGATCGTGTACTTGCGTACAATGTCGACGCGATCGCACCAGGCCGCGGCGATGCCCTTGTCGGAAGAGAAGCCGTCGAACGCGCCATAGAAAGTACGCGCGATTTCGTAAACAGCACATACGAACCTGCAGCAAAGATTGCGGCGTGCGGTGGCACGTTGAAAGAAGCATGGGGAGCTGTTCGAACTGTGTGCGATCCGAAGTTCATGGATTATGCGATCTATGAACATTGCCTACCCTTTAACGTCAGCCGAGCCTATGACGAAGCCCGTGGAATCTCTCACCCGCGTATCTGGACCGACAAACGCGATCTTGAGATGTGGGAGGCCTTACAGGGATAATAAGCCATGATAGCCGCTCGATATCAAACCGCCTTCCGCCTCTACCCTTATGAAAAGGTTACGGATCAGGAGGCATCTAGTGCCGTTCGCCACCCTGTCGTGATCATCGGAGGTGGTCCAATCGGTATGGGGCTAGCACTAGATCTTGGAAAGAAGGGTATCAGGTGCTTGGTCCTAGATGACCATGACGGTGTCGGAATGGGCAGCCGGGCGATCTGCTTTGCTAAACGAACATTGGAAATCTGCGATCGTCTCGGCTGTGGCGATCCCATGGTGGAAAAGGGCGTAGTCTGGAATCTAGGTCGTGTCTATCGCGAACAGGAAGAAATATATAATTTCAACCTTTTGCCTGAAGGCGGACATAAACGCCCCGCCTTTATCAATCTGCAGCAACCCTATTTCGAACAGTTCATTGTGGAGCAGATCCGCGAGCAACAGGCGGCAGGCGCACCCATCAAGATTCGCGGACAGAATTTGCTGACCAAGCTGGAGCAGAAACCCGATCATATCCTTCTCAACGTGGACACACCCGATGGTCCTTATCAGATTGAGGCAGAATACCTAGTCGCCTGCGATGGAGCGAGTTCGCCCACGCGCAATATGCTTGGCCTGGGTTTTGAGGGCAGGGTTTTTGAGGATAACTTTCTAATTGCCGACATTCGGATGAATGCAGACTTCCCCGTGGAGCGCCGTTTCTGGTTCAATCCTCCATTCAACCCGAATGAAACGGCATTGATGCACAAGCAGCCTGACGATATTTGGCGGCTCGACTTCCAACTGGGTTGGGACATCGACCGCAAAGTGGAACTGGATTCAGCAAAGATTAGCAAACGTGTTTCAGAGATGATCGGCAAGGATATCGAATTCGAGCTTGTCTGGACGTCGATCTACACTTTTCGCTGCTGCACCATGAAGGATTATCGCCATGGGCGAATCTTCTTTGCAGGCGACAGCGCACATCAGGTTAGCCCCTTTGGTGCACGCGGCGCAAATGGTGGGATTCAGGATATCGACAATCTTGGCTGGAAACTCGCCGCTGTTCTTGATGGCGGCGCGCCAGATGCATTGCTCGACAGCTACCACGATGAACGCAAATACGGCGCAATAGAGAACATCAAAAACTCCAGCCGGTCAGCGGATTTCCTGACGCCTCGCAATGCCGCGCACGAAATGTTCCGCGATGCGGTGCTTGATTTAGTCAAAGACTTCGAGTTTGCGCAGCCTATGGTGAATTCTGGACGCCTGTCGATGCCCTGCACCTACGATGCTTCACCTCTAAACAGCGCCGACGCGCTGGTAGGCGGGCCGACTCGAACGCGACCTGGAAGTCCGTTGAGTGACGCACCGTTGTCGTCCGGGTATCTGCTGGATCATGTCGCTGGACAGTTCGCGATTCTCGCGATCAATTGTGACGCGCCCGAAGTGTTTGAAATCGATGGTATCTCCGTTGAGGTGCATTCCCTTTCAGGCGCAGATGACTCCGAAGGCCATCTGGCAGAGCGCTATCTTGGCCGCTCTGGGTCCGCGCTTTACTTAGTGCGCCCCGACCAACATGTTGCCGGCCGCTGGCCCGCATTCGATGCAGATACCGTCGCCACCGCCATTCAAAAAGCAATCGGACGGGAATGACGCATGGGTGACTTAATCCTGACCCCGAACATTCCGAACAGCGACGATTTTTACGAGGCCCTGCTGAACGTCCATGAGGGGCTTGATGAACCGGCCATGCACGCACTCAATGCGCGCCTTGTCCTGATCCTGGCGAACCATATCGGCGACGAGACTGTCCTTGGACAAGCGCTTGACGCCGCTCGAAAAGCGACCTGATACATCAAGAGAATTGAAGGAACCGATGAATACTCAATCCGATCGCCATTTGATGATGCAAGCGGTAACCCCCGTTGGGACACAGACCGGCTACATGCCAGGCTGGGGCAACGATTTCGAGACAGAGGCCCTGCCGGGGATCAACCCCAAGGAATGAATTCTCCGCAAAAGTACAACTATGGACTCTATGGAGAGCAGCCTTCAGGCACCGCCTTTACCGTCAATCCGCGCGACTTTAAGGTGCCAATTGCCGCCTATGAGGATCATGAAGAGCCTTCCAGTATTAAGATCAAGTGGTGCGGACAATTTCATAGAATAGAAATTGTGCAGAGCCCGCTTGATGTAGTCGTCTGGCACGGCAATTATACGCCTTACAAATACGACCTGCGAAACTACTGCCCGATCAGCGCGATCCTCTTTGATCACCCAGACCCGTCAATCTTCACCATGCTCTCCGAGCCCTCAAGCGATTCCGGAACGGCCAATATCAACTTCGTCCTATTCCACGAACGCTGGATGGTCATGGAGAACACCTTCCGCCCACTCTGGTATCACAAGAACATAATGTCCGAGCTCATGGGCAATATTTATGGCGAGTATGATGCCAAGCCGCAAAATTTTGTGTCAGGCGGCATCAGCCTGCACAATATAATGCTTCTGTATGGCTCGGATCGCGAGGCATTTGAAAAGGCATAAAATACCAGTCTTGGACCTGACAAACTTGAAAACACTATGTCCTTCATATTCGAGATGCGCTTTCCCTAGCACCTGACAGCCTTTGCTGGCAAAGAGACGCCACTTTAGGATGACTACATCAATTGCGGGGCTGATATCGAGAGGAAATTCGACGGCACGCCGAGCAAGAAGTAAGGCAGTATATGAAATTATATTCATATTGGCGATCCAACATGGCTTACCGGATGCAGGTCGCGCTTAACCTCAAAAGGCTCTCATATTGCATCCGGTCGGTGGATCTTGCATCTGGGAAGCAAAGGAAGGTGGATTATACGGCGCTCAACCCTATCGTCGGAGTCCCAACATTGGTATTAGAGGATGAGCGAGCGCTGACGAAATCGATGGCCATTTTAGAATGGCTCGACAAAACATACCCCAAAGTACCACTTTTGCCCAAAGATACATTAGCGTGCACGTCATCGTGCAGCTGCCACAACTATCGCGACAGACATTCATCCCGTGAACAAAATCAAGACCATGGGTCACGGTAGCGACATGACCAATGCTTGGGTTTGTCACTGGATGGAGGAAGGCCTTCTCGCTTTCCAGACCCAAATCGACTCGGGGACGCAGTATTCTGTTTGCGATACTTCGGGTTGCGCTGATGTCTGTCTTATTCCGCAACTTAATAACGCGCACCGGTGGAGCGTGAACATGTCGCCTTTCACTCGCCTGACTGCAATCAAAAATCGCTGCGTTAACCGCGTTGCTTTAAACAATGCTCATCCAGAAAACCAACCAGACGCTAGCTTAATATGCGAGGATTCAAATGAATGATTTAAAGCTCTCTTGGATTGCCAGTGCCAATTCAGCAGAAACCCTCTTCCCTCTTAACAACTTGCCCTATGGTGTGTTTTCGACAAATGGCAAGAGGCCGCACTGTGGGGTCGCAATTGGCAACTTCATTCTGGATGTGACTTTAGCAGAAGAGTCCGGCCTGTTAACAATCTGTTCGGAGCCACTCTTTAAGGCGGCTTCTTGGAACAAGTTAATGAGTCAATCTCCCAATGTGTGGACCACGTTCCGAACTCGACTGATGGAAATTTTAGCTGAAGATAGTAGCGATCAAGCGAGGGCTGAGGCGTTCCTCATTTCATCAGCAGACGTCCAACTTCACATGCCATTCACTGTAAGCGAATACACTGATTTCTATGCTGGCCGACATCATGCGCTTAACGTTGGGATGATGTTTCGTGGTCCTGAAAATGCACTTCCACCCAACTGGCTCCATATCCCAATCGGTTACAATGGACGAGCTTCTTCTATCGTTGTCTCTGGAACTAACATCCGACGTCCCTGGAGTCAATTGAAGAGCCCAGATGATACAGATCCACGCTTTGGTCCATCTGCGCGGTTCGATATTGAACTTGAAATAGGTGCAGTTGTCGGTGTACCATCAAACGGGCCGATAACAGTTAGTCAAGCGGATGATAACATTTTTGGTTACGTGCTCCTAAACGATTGGTCGGCGAGAGACATTCAAGCTTGGGAGTATCAACCGCTCGGTCCTTTTCAATCGAAGGCGACAGCAACGTCCATAAGTCCGTGGATCGTAACCAAAGCTGCTCTCGATCCCTTCCGATGTGAAACACCGGAAAGGGAAAAGGAACTCCTTCCTCATCTTCGGGATTGCGGACCTATGCTCTACGATATCAACCTCTCAGTTTCACTCATTCCAGATAATGGTTTGGAAACCGAAATCGCCCACACAAACTATAACGTCATGTACTACTCTGCGGCGCAACAACTCGCTCATCATACAACATCGGGATGCCCGATGCGAACAGGCGATCTGTTAGGATCAGGTACAATTTCAGGACCAAGAAAAGACAATCGTGGGTCTTTATTAGAACTAAGCTGGGGTGGGAAAGAGCCCTTCGAATTAATTGACGGTTCATCTCGTAGCTTTCTTGAGGATGGAGATACCATAGTGCTCAAAGGCAGTGCCAATGGACATGGCTACAAAGTCGGGTTTGGGGACTGTGTCGGTAAAATTATTGAAGCGGTGAACGATCTGGAATAACCACAGACGGGCCCAACATGCGAACGCGATACGGCCCTACTAGTTGAATTGGTTGCACAAGAGTATAGTGCCTTTCTTAGTGCCCCCCAATGGCATTAACTTAAATTATAGTTTTATTCCATGCGGGAATGAGGCGGGTAATATTTCTTTAACCGGTTGATTATGTTTGATTTTTAAATTTTATTCCATATCTTAGATTCAGGGCTTAGCTCGATTCGCATGGTCCTGTACCCCTCTCCCTATATTTTCTCGGAGAGATAACGATGTCCTTTAACCCTCAAACCTTCAAAGCCCTGACGTTTTTCGGAAAACGGTTC
>JAPORV010000451.1 GCA_026710055.1 Aestuariivita sp. | reverse complement strand
ACCTACGACCAATTGATTAACAGTCAACTGCTCTACCGCTGAGCTACGCCGGAATAATAAAATTACTTTATCAACAACCCTTCGAAAGGTCTAGGAGAAAATATAAAAATTTGTGCTCTGTTGTGAAAACTTAAATTTTTAGCTCAAAAGATAGTTAATTGAATGTGTCACAAAACTTTGTTCTCTAGAGAGGGGATGTTACTACATTAAACTAAACTTAGACTGTGCACATAGAGGCTTCGTTGCAATTATTTTATTATGCTCGTATAAAGAAATTAAGTGAGCAAGAACATTGCGCTCTGCCGCTTCTCTTAACGCTCTCGGAGTATCCGTGTAAATTTGTGTCACAAGGCTTTTTACGGTTGCTGGGCCGCTCTCAAGTGCCACGAGGATAGATGTTTCACGGTTTTTTCTGTGTTTTATGAGCCACTTTAATCTATCATTTGGTTGGTGAATTGGTGCGCCGTGACCTGGATAAAAAACACGCCAGCGTCGACTGAGTAGAAGCTGACAAGATGACATGAAGTCTGTCAAGTCTCCATCCGGTGGTGAGATGAGTGAGCTTGCCCAACCCATTACGTGGTCAGCGGTAAAGCAAGCGTTATCCCAAGCTAAAGAAATGTGATTGCCAATATGACCTGGTGTATGAATTACTTCCAGTTTCCATTCAGAGGTTTTGATGATTTCACCATGCTTCAAGAAGTGATCAGGCATAAACATAATATCCACACCTTCCCCACCATCAACAAGTCCTGTTTTTGATAAAGATCGCATGATTGGGCTGCGACCGGCGTTGGCATCACCAAAAGCAAGAATAGGTACACCACATTTGTCAGATAATGGTTTGGCAAGTGGGGAATGATCTAGATGGGTGTGTGAAACTAGGATATAGCAAATTTGTTGAGTTGATTTTAACGAATTTAGGATGGAATAAAGATGTGAGCTTGAATTCGGCCCAGGGTCAATCACAGCAATATCTTTTTGCCCGATCAAGTAAGTATTTGTGCCCCGAAATGTCATTGGGGAAGGATTGGGCGCAACAATTCGACGCAAGTTCGGTTCCAGATTTTCTGGAATACCTACTAGCGGAGAAAATTCAATTAAATTATCACTCATGGTCTTTATTAATTAACGTTAATTTGTTACGTCATATGATGTCATTTACTTGGCTTAAGCGATATTTTCCCAGTGGCCTCTATGGCAGAGCTGCGATGATTTTAATTTTACCTATTGTTTTTTTGCAATTGGTGGTATCGATAGCGTTTATTCAGCGTCATTATGAAGATGTTGCAGGTCAAATGACAAAGACTATGGTGCAAGAACTGCAACTTGTACTTCGAGTCATCAATGGGGCGGCGAATGCAGATTTAGCGCGTTCTAATCTAAATAGTGAATTAATGGAATTAGACTTCTCTGTAGAGTTTAATAATGGTTTAATTCTGGCAAACAAAATTCGATGGTTTGACTTTTCAGGGCGAGTGATCATCCAAACATTACAAGATGCTTTACCAGAGCTAAAGGCTATACAACTTCCTGACAATCGTATTGTTGTTTTGCAGGCGAACACAGTTCATGGTCTCGTTAATTTAAGCTTTGCACGCTGGCGTGTATCAGCATCTAATCCACATCAATTACTCGTGACGATGATTTTCTTTGGCATCTTAATGACCGTAATTGCTTATTTGTTTCTTCGAAATCAATTGCGCTCAATTACTAAACTAGCTGATGCAGCGCAAGCGTTTGGACATGGTCACAATATCACTTATACACCAACTGGGGCAACCGAGGTTCGTGCTGCAGGTCAGGCTTTTTTGGAGATGCGCGATCAAATAGAACGTGATACTGAGCAAAAAAACCTAATGTTGTCTGGTGTAAGTCATGACTTGCGAACTCCATTGACTCGAATGAAGTTGGGGCTGAGTTTTTTTGAGAATGAGCAAGTCGAGCTGTTATTGCGTGATGTAGAGGCAATGGAACGTCTCATTAATGAGTTTCTTAATTACGTGAACGGAGTTAGTGAAGAAAAAGAACAACTCATAAACCCAAAATCAGTTTTGATATCAGTTGTTGAAGATGCTCAAAGACTTGGATTTTCAGTTACTACTATGCATAACGATGACATAGCTGAAATCATGCTCAAACCAAATTCACTTCGTCGCGCATTGGAGAATTTAATCAGTAATGGTGTACGGTATGGCGATCATGTTGTGACATCAATTGAGTTTGCAGAAAAATTCATTTGTTTTGTTGTTGAAGATGATGGACCTGGAATTCCAGAAGATAAAGTTGCTGAGTCAGTTAAGCCATTCGTGCGCCTTGATCTTTCAAGAAATCAAGACAAGGGTGCGGGTGTAGGTTTGGGGTTAGCGATTGTAACTGAAATTTGTCGTTCACTGGGAGGTAAATTATATTTGAGTAAAAGTAATCATTTAGGTGGATTAAAGGCGGAAATAGTCATAAAACGATGACAGCAATTCCCGCTATAATATTTTTTTATTTTCATATAGTTACGTAATTTAAAAAATTATTTTTTGTATAATTTCTGCACCGAAATTGAGACCTTAATGGTTATTTTTGGAACATTTTTTCTTTTTTTATCAGAGACTTAGAGTTCGAGTGACACTCGTTACTATTCACCCGAGTTAGCGGGAATTACTGAAACGATGAAGCAATTGCTTTACGGGTGTTAGTTCTATATGCTAATGTGCGACTATGTCGTTTAATAAGGCCCATGTATCATAGCGATAGGAAGATAATTTGGCCACTTGCAAAAGTCGGCGGATTTCGATTGTGATGGCAGAAGAAGCGATGAGATAAGATTTCAGCAATGGCTCGATGAATGCAATTCCTCCGAAGCCGATTTCTCGACAAAATCGGCTCACATCATTACCATATAAGGCATAATGCGAACATCCGCGCAAGCGGATCTAGTGGGCTTGCACGCCCACGCCAAAGACAGAATGAACGGTGCTGTTAAGTGCGCGGTCCTCGTCACTGATCAACAATCAGAGCTTTGTTTATGGTTTTGTTTGGCGCGATAATCCAATCATGATTTCTTGGCCGGTTCGATTTGAAGATGTAGAGGGTCTGTTTTCCAATGCCTTTGATCCGCGGCGCGAAGGAAAATTCCAGCAGATGTGTCATCCCGAAGATGGCTTCGGTGTAGCCGTGGCTGTCGGTGGAATAGATGTCGCTTTTGACGACATCATTGCACACGAGCCCGTCAATTACGAACGCGCTTTCCCGATTGGCGGCACTGATCATAAGGGAATGCCAAAGGATGTGTCGTTCATCACCGAATGTGTAGGCACTGACGCCTTGTTCCTGACCAAAATACTTTAACGAATGGCTGGCAGCGAGGCTTTCGCCGCGAACTGCGAACTTTTCTCCATCACTGGCGGTGTGTAGCTTGTCTGCCTCGTTCCGATAGATACTGGGCAGGTCTGTCTCATCCATAGCTTTGACCACAGCGTCATTTGCGGCGCGGATATTGTCGAGAGAAAATCGCCAATTAACGACGTGTTCCAGCTCGCCTTCGGTCGCGCGAGACGAGATCTTTGCCATTTTGCGCACACCGATTCCACATCTAAGGCCCATGATCCCGGCCAAAAGTGCGGTGCGGGAGACCGCATGACGGATGTAGGCCTGCTGCCAGTGTTCGAAAGCGCCGCGCACCCCGCAGTCATTGTTGATCGTCTCAAGCACCTGTGAAAGAGGGACATCGTGCCGTTGAGTGAGTAGTTCATTGATTGCGCAGCGACCCTCAGCCCCGGCTGGCGGGTAGTGATATGGAAGGTACCATCGGCACGTAGCGTTAAATGTGGATTAACAGCAGCATTGGAGTTCGTACACTGATATTGTTATGTCAGTGCCTTCCGGAGGGTTACCAGAACGGATTCCAGGTCGGCATACTCGGCCAATCCGGCCCGTTCTAACAGTTCCGGTTTCTCCCGCTTCCACCTGTCTCAATCACTGAGATAGGCGTCCATGGCGCGGTATTTAGTGTCTGTTAAAAAACCTCTATTTTTCTTAAATTTCAAGAGTTTACCATGCATAAAAGTATATTTTTCAACGTGTTGACTTAACCGAAATATGTGGACGCCTGTTCTTCAATTTAGCGAAGATTGGCTGATTCAACGGAAATCATGTAAGATATTAAGAAATTGTACCAAATATCGGAAATCTTCGCAGAAACAAACGCATCAGAAAAGTACATGTTTTCAACATTTTACCAATGAATTTAGGGGTTTTTTAACAGACACTATTTATAGGACTGCGAGAGATTGAGATCGCCGGATTTGATGGCGGCGGTCACATGCTGAAACAAAAAGACCTTGTAGAGCGAGGATCGGAATGTTTTGTTACGGCGGATCAGCACGGCCCACTCGTCTGTATCAAGGAAGTCCACTGGCGCACCTGGCCCGACCCCGCCATCGTTGTTTTTAAACTAATCGATGGCGGTGATGAGGCTGGCGACTTAGTCGTTCCGGTCGAACGTGATCGTGCGAAGGATGGAACTGAATCAATTTTGTAGTCGCAATGACCCTGCTTCAAGCATATCGAACCAGCTTTCATCCCACGCGGTTACGAAAAGATTATCCTTCAGTTGCTCAAATGCACCGGATTGACACCTATTCAGCAAGGCTTGGATTGTGCTGAATTTCTGGGTGTCCGATATTCCATCCGCCTCGACCACGTCGCGAATATCGCTTAACAGGCCAAACACAGACGTCTCTAGGTCATTGACGACGGACTTGATCTGCTTTTGCTGTGCTGCCTGGTTCTCCAGCAGCCGGTTACTATGATCGCGCGTCGCTTTTGCGTGAAAGGACGCAATGACATGGAGCCAAAGATCGATCAGGTTATCTTGCGTACGGTAAAACTGATGGGCAACAAAAGTTATGGCGTGTATACGACGGTCATTGTCTGCGCGTTGCTTGATCTGAAACAACCGTGACCGCTGCCCGCGAAATATCAAATACCGGCAGCACTCAAATTGAGTACCGACAGAGGGTCGGACAGTTGGCCATGCAAATTCGCGATGGCTTCCTTAAATCTACGTTGGTCTTGCCGATTGCGGCAGTTTCTTCAACAGGGTCAGACGATACCGGTTCTGATCGTCCGGGGTCGTGAGGAGTTCGTCCAGCAAGGCGCGCGCGTCATCGGTGAGATGTGCCTCCATCAGGGCGATGAGTTCTACCTTTCGGGCTTGTAATCTGGATCGGATTAACTCAAGTAAAACACCCGATTTTGAACGCGCCGCTGGATCAAATAATCCACGCATCAATCAAAGATCAGGCGTGGCTTCAGATATGTTCGCGCTATCGTCGCAATCTCAGCGATTAGGTCTGTCCTGGTTTTCCGCCCGAACGGCATGAGGCCATAGAAATCCAGAAGGAGCTTACGATGCCGAACGCGGGTCCGTTTGGGGTAGGTTGCTGGCGAGAACTCCGATCCTGTGAACCCCAGAAGCTTTGGAGCCAACTCAATAGTCGGATGTTGTTGCCGGACCGTGATAAACACCGGTGCCTGTTTACGTTCGCGCTCAGCAGTGCTCGGAAGTCTCTTCTTCGGCAGGGCCACGACGTCCAGTATCAACGACAGCGCCTCATAGGCCACCGGACACCAGTAACCTTTATCAAGGCTCAGTCGGCATCACGTCACGTCATGTTCCTGTCGCATGTGAATACAGAACAAGATGACATCACGGTCGCCACCTTCCCCCATCATCTAGTGACCGAGAATGAACTAATAGTGGTCTTCTATCACGCAGACGGGTACCCCAGCTCCACCGGGTAGGCAGATCAAACACCGAGAAGATCTTTTCGTCTCGGGATCATCTCCCCCTTGAGCAGGCGCCGCTCCACCTGATCCCGTAAACGTTGGGCAGATCCCGCACAGGTCTCACTTTTCTCTAGTCAAACAACAGCATAAGTGTTTTTAAATTCACTAAGCGTGTCCGCCAGCTTGGCTATCAGATGATCCACTAACTTCAGATAATGGCGGATTACCGTCGCATAGAGCTTATGGTGGCGGCGGATGCGGTTGACCTTCTGCCAGAGCTTCGCCAATCGGTCAAAGTCGATATCCAGCCCCTGCTTCATCACTGCACATAGCAGGATTTGCCAGAAGTCCATGCCCGGCCGGCCGTTCGCACCGTCGATTGTTTCGCTGTGGCTCTTCTGAATAAGCTCCAGAACCGTATCATGGGTTTCGATATCGTCTCGGGACGGGGGATTGAAGGTTCAAGTTTCGATAGGGATTGTGCTCAGTCATTCCCGCTAACTTTTTTTCATGATGCCCTGTGGGTGATTTTTGCGTTAACAAAATATCCACGTACCCAGCAGGCATGAAAACTCTCGGATTGAAAAACCCGATGAAAAAAATGACACTAAAGGATGGAAAGGCGAGTGTGAGCACGGGGTGGGCGTCAGGGACCACCTGAAAGCTGTGACGTTAACTCAGGTTTCATCAGGTTCCCTGATCAGGCATGAGCATCATCCCGCCCATTGTCAATCCGACCCTGTCGGAAGAGGCTGCGCATCGCCTCCCATCAATAAAGATTGCGCTTTTGATGCTTTCGTGCGCGTTGAAACAGCGCACAGCAATGGAATTG
>JAPORV010000495.1 GCA_026710055.1 Aestuariivita sp. | reverse complement strand
CCTTTCTTTCGAGAGATTCTGGCGAAGATTTGCTGATTTGGAGCAAATCTTGGTTGTAATTACTGATATTGTATCAAATACCCGCAATCTTCGCCAGAGAAAAATGACAAAAGAGTCAACTTTTTCAGCGTTTTAATATCGAATTTAGGGTTTTTTTACAGACACTAATTAGTTGAATAGGTATTAAATAGAAACTACATACTTGAGTAAACAAACTACCAAATATAGAAAGTAATCAGCAAATTTCTGATTATTTACACCACTGATAGTGTTTTTTTATTTAAATATATAAGCCCCTATTAAATGTATATCTTGTTCGACTTTCCGGTAGTATCTCAATCGAAAATCCCGGCGCCATCGGTGGGAAGTACGCAGAACTACGAACCACGCACGGAAACTTAAAGTGCTCATGCAAATGATCAACATATTCAATCATCCGACCCTCTTTGGTGCCCGCAACAGCAACATAGTCAATCATTGATATATGCTGGACATACTCGCAAAGTCCCACTCCACCGGCGTGAGGCCAAACGGGAAGATTATATTTTGCTGCAAGTAGAAGAACTGCAATTACCTCATTTAGTCCGCCCAAACGGCATGCGTCAACCTGAACAATATCGATTGAACTTGAAGCTATGAACTGCTTAAACAATATTCGGTTTTGACACATTTCTCCTGTTGCAACTTTAATCGGTGCAATCGCCTTCCGGATTGCCTTATGTCCGAGTACATCATCTGGGCTTGTTGGTTCTTCAATAAAATAAGGCTTTGCAAAAGAAAGATTTTCTATCCAAGCGATCGCCTCGTCCACTTCCCAAACCTGGTTTGCATCAATACCGATTTGAACTTCGGATCCTAACTCTTCCCGTGCAATACGCAACCGCCGAATATCATCATTCTTATCTCGGCCGACCTTGATCTTTACATAGGAGAAGCCACTCTGTCTCGCTTGACGACAGAGATGGCGCATCTTGTCATCTGAATAACCGAGCCATCCCGCTGACGTCGTATAACAAGGATAACCTACTGCTTCAAGATCTGCGATCCGATTCGCTTTTTCGTTCTCAACGTTTTTAAGAATAGTTAGAGCCTCATCTCGATTTAGGCAATCTGTAAGGTATCGAAAATCAATAATGTCGACTATTTCTTCTGGTGACATTTCAGACACAAGACGCCAGACTGGCTTTCCCTCGTTACGTCCTCTCATATCCCAAAGTGCATTCACCACCGCCCCGGTTGCAAGATGTATCACCCCTTTGTCTGGGCCAACCCATCGTAACTGACTGTCACTTGTAAGATGCCGCCATACTTTACCAGGTTGAATACAGAACTCTTCCAGAGTCAGTCCGATAATAAGATGCCGCATGGAATGAATTGCCGAACAACAAAGTTCATTGCCGCGACCGATCGTAAATGTCAGTCCATGTCCTTCAAGGTCCCTAGTATCAGTTTTCAAAATAACATACGCCGCCGAATAATCTGGATCGGGATTCATCGCGTCTGAACCATCCATCTGATCTGACGTCGGAAAACGAAGATCCAGAACCTCAACATCGACAATCACTGTCATTTTCTTGATCCCGCAGTGACGACTTGCTGTTGTTGCCCAAGCCCGTCAACACCAAGTTTAACGACGTCACCAACCTTGAGGTATTGAGGTGGATTTTTTCCCATTCCGACCCCCGGAGGGGTTCCCGTCGTGATGATATCCCCGGGTTGAAGTGACATGAACTGGCTAATATAATGAACGAGAAACGCAACAGAGAAAACCATCGTCCGCGTCGATCCATTTTGCATCTGCTTTCCATTGACCGATAGCCAAAGATTAAGCGACTGTGGATCGGGCACTTCATCCTTGGTTACCAACCAGGGACCAATTGGGCCAAAAGTATCCGCTGACTTTCCTTTTGTCCATTGACCCTCATGATCAAGTTGAAATGAACGTTCAGACACATCATGGACAATGCAATAGCCCGCAACATATGCCATCGCATCAGTCTCAAGAACAAATTTTGCGTGCCGACCAATTATAACACCAAGTTCAACCTCCCAATCAGTTTTCTTTGATCCATACGGTAGCACCAAAGAATCATATGGTCCACAAATAGAGGAAGTCGCCTTCATAAAAAGAACAGGTTCTGATGGTATATCCATCCCGCTTTCCGCGGCATGATCCGCATAGTTCAAGCCAATACCAATGAACTTGCCGACATGGCTCACCGGTGGCCCCAATCGAACATCAGGATCAATCGCCGGTAGCTTGTCAAAATTGATATCTGCCAATTCCGCAAGCCTGTTTGGGGCAAGCATGTCACCCGCCAAATCCTGAATATGCTCTGATAAATCCCGAATTACACCATAATCATCAACTAGAGCAGGCTTTTCCTGTCCACGAATACCATAACGACAATACTTCATTTCACCTCTATCTTTCGATTTAATTTATAGATCAAATAGCCCAACCACCGTCAATAACGTAAGCCTGTCCAGTTGTGAAGCCGGCACCGGCCAAATATACGACAAGATCGGCAATTTCAGTCGGTGTCCCGATTCTGTTCATTGGCTGGCGCGCAATGAACATACTGCGTGCATAGTCATAATCACCGCCAGCACGTATACGGTCTTGAAGTGAAGGGCTATCTACCGTTCCAGGACAAATTGCATTGCAACGAATTCCCTGCTTTACGTAATCCGCCGCGATACTTTTTGTAAGTCCGAGTACAGCTGCTTTCGAAATTGAATACGCTGCTCGATCCGGAACTCCTTTAATGCTGGACGCAACAGACGCCATGTTAATGATTGCCCCCCCTCCTGCTGCGATCATGGCAGGAAGAACGGCACGTGCCATATCTGCCATAGCCACAACATTAAGACGCAAGGCAGAATTAAGTTCATCATGTGTCATCTCCAAAAGAGTGCCAGAATGAACATAACCGGCACAATTAAACAAAATCTGAAAGGGTGCGTTTTTCTGCATTAATGAGTCAATTTCGGTTCTGTCGCAAACGTCTAAATGTGCCGTATCAATCCCTGTTTTAGATAACTTGGCAAGTGCATCATCATTGATGTCCGTCGCCAGAACATCTGCGCCTGCCTCATTGAGCGCATGTGCCGCCGCCCGTCCAATACCTTGCCCCGCCGCAGTAACCAAGGCTTTCTGATTCTCAAGATTATACATAACACGAATTCCATTCTGTATTAACAAAGAAGTTACAATAGAACAGACGGCACTACATTAACCAACTTTTGTCCTATCGCCTCTCGACATCACAGCTTTTAACGAACCATATTAAAAAACCATCATGATTGACATGATTGACATGATTGACATGAATAAAAAATCTCGCCCAACAATGAAAAAATTCACGACAAAAATTTGTATTTGGCATCACAGGCTATCCTTGAGATTGGTGTCCGTATGGCAAACACTGACATTTTTTACTCCAAATTTTAGGCTTTTAAGCCCATTCCCTCAACTTCCTGCCAAAACATATCAGGGATCACCTGATCAA
This sequence comes from Aestuariivita sp., assembly GCA_026710055.1. GTDB lineage: Bacteria > Pseudomonadota > Alphaproteobacteria > Rhodobacterales > Rhodobacteraceae > JAPORY01. The sequence goes on along the minus strand of JAPORV010000495.1, from coordinate 3,111 downwards.
GGAATCGAAATGAACCTCGCAACTGGTCGGCCTCCGAAACACCGAGTAGTGTCACGCTAACACACGGGTCTCTGTTCGGAAACTGGAGCGCAACTGCCATTAACGATGTATATTTATTGATTAATGTGCATAATTCACGAAACTTACACTGCTCAATGCGGGAGATCGGGCGATAATTAAATTTAGCGCTTGCGTTGTCATGTTGAGCAAGACATCCTGAATTCAATACCTCGCCAACAATAATGTTCGTATTTCGACTGTTTGCAAGTAATAGCAATTCAAGCCCTACGGTTCGATCAAGCAATGTCCATCGTTCCGCGATAAGCAGAACATCGGTGATGCCAGCTTCCAAGGACGTAAGCAATGCGTCCACGGTATTACATCTAACCCCAATCATACCGATACGGTTATTGGCCTGCAATTCTCTTGAGACCGGTAACGCTTCAAAAAATGCTTGATATATATTTTCCTTAGTGTCGTGTAAGAAGACAATGTCAAGGAAAGATTGATTGAGCCGCTCACTCAACAGATCAACAGAAAGACGAGTCTTTTTTTCAGAAAAATCCCATATATCAGCTTGACCACTTTGGAATGGTGGGGGGTTGCCAAAATCTCGATACCAGCCACACTTGGTCGAGACAATGACATCTTCCGGTGTATTCCGGAGCGCATGTCCGAGCCAAACTTCGGCCTGCCCATCACCGTGAAGTGCTGCTGTATCAAAATAACGAATACCTGACTTAAGGGCTAGTTCGATGGTCGTATACGCCTTTCTTTCAGAAACCAACGCCAAAGCAGACATTCCTAAACCGAATGAGGGAAAACATATAGCCGTCATGAAAGAAGGCCCCATCGACGCACGGTAACACGTTCAATCGGACGAAAAATCAAGAATAAGCCATAAAACTCCGATCAGCAACATTCCAAGAATCATAACCTCGGTTTGATACCACTTTACTGCTTCAAGCGTCATATAGTCTATTCCATCAGTCCCTGCAATCATTTCCGTCGCCACAAGTGCGCGCCAACCATATGCCATTAATGTTCGCAATCCAATAAGAATTTGCACCAGAGCACTAGTATTCAGAAATTATTGAATTGATGGTTTATCATTTGTGAAGACAGCTGATTTTTCAACCATCCAGCTTTGTGAAGGGAAGATGTACGTCAAAAATGAAAGTAATATTTCCATCAATTCAATGCAGTTGGTACAGTAGGAAAAATAACACTTAAGATGATGTCCAAACGTGACGCACCATGACAGAGCGCTGCTCTGTAAAAAACCTGTGAAATGGATTGTACCCCAACAACTGTCGAATAAATTGACGCAAAAAAATGGTATTCGCAATAACTAAAGAGCAGAGATCATTCACCAACACCGAACCAAATATTTGCGAACGGAACCCGGGCAATACCGGCAATTGAAATAATTTCATGCCTCGGAGCAAAATGCCCGGCGATATATGATGATTTGTTTCTTAGATGGTGCACCCACGTTTATCTTCATCCATAAGACCAGAAACCTTGATGGTGTATTGATACATTGCAATGTCAACGCGCCATATTCGGCATCAAGTGTTTCGCCATTATCGTTATATTGACAATTCCTTTTTTCTGCCGAATTGCAGGTTACAACGTCTTCAAATAACGATTTAATTCGACTGGCGTAACTTGTTTGTTGAAGAAGCCAAGTTCACGTTCACAAATTTGGCAATATAATTCCCATTGATCTTCTCCCAACACGTCCTTAAACCAACCTGACGCACGCGCTAATTCAATAGCAGTTGCAGGATCAGTCGGAATTAAATCCCCATACGCTTGCCTATAAGCATTCCCCATAGTAGGTTGAGTTGGCTTTAATTCACACTCAATGCCATCAAGACTAACAGCTATATCTCCTGCAAGTAACAAATATGGATTTGCATCAGCGCCAGCATGTCGTTTTTCAACCCGCACCTTACTATCCTTGCCTTCAATTATACGGATACCGACTGTGCGATTATCAAATCCCCAAGAATTATTAACAGGGCAAAAAGATTCTAGTTGCCGTATACGAAATCCATTGACCGTCGGTGAACCCAAGATTACTGTTTCGCACATCCTCCTTCACAAACCAGCAATAAACGCTTTCGCAGTGCAATTAATTCTTCCATCACTTGCAAAAATATTTTTACCATCTTTCCAAAATGAATAATGGGTATGAAAGCCGCTCCCGGACTCTTCGAAAAATGGTTTGGGCATAAATGTTGTCAGATAATCATGCATAATACCAAGTTGTCGAACAAGCGACTTAAACAAAACAACGCAGTCTGCTGCAAGAAGTGCTTCTGCATAACGTATATTTACTTCAACTTGACCGGGTGCGAACTCGGGGTTCGATTGCTCAATCGGAATTCCGCATTGATTGACTTGTTGGCGAATGGGACCAACAATATGCTCCATCCTCGCTGCCCGGCTAAGGCCATAAACTTGAATGCCCTCATCTCTCGGCAATCCAGTGTTTGGATCAAGCAAATAGAACTCCAATTCTGTTCCAACATTAACTGTGATACCCATATTCTGTGCACGCTCAAGTTGCCGAATGAGAACGTTACGTGGGTCAGTTGAAAGTGGCTTACGATCCTTACCCTCTGCGCGACCAAATACAACGGCCACGCCTGGCTCCCACGGTACTGCCACAGGTGTTGTAATCGGAAACATATGCATGTCTGGAAAGCCATTCCCGAAATTTGCAACAGGCACATCCCAAATATCACAAGTCATGTCGAGCGTGAGCAAAGAAATACATAATGCGCTTCCATTTTCGCAGATATTTTGCCAATTAGATGCTGGAATTCGTTTTCCACGCACAAGACCGAATGCATCCCCCATCCCTAGGGCATGTCATCTACTCTTGAACGTTTCCGGATTTCTGTGAAATTTACTTTCAGAGTTGCCCGGAAAAGAGGCGACGTACAGGATTAAGAGAGCAAAATCATGAAAAAAGATCGAACCGTTTTGACGGATGACATGTGGGAGCGGATTGAACCGCTTTTGTCAGGAAATTCAACGGACCCTGGACGGACGGCGGATAATCGGTTGTTTCTTGAAGCCGTGTTGTGGCGCTTCTGC
>JAPORV010000392.1 GCA_026710055.1 Aestuariivita sp. | reverse complement strand
TCAACTAACTGCACTGCCAATCCCGACACCCTGTCCACACGTGCCGGCACATCCAGCGCAGGGGGCACCGGGGTCGACTGCATCAACGGGCGTGAGGACGCTGGCTTGCGGGCAACGCCCGGGGGTCACGTGATCCGACCTGCCGTTTCAAGTTCCCGTAACGCTGCAATGCAACTGGATTCCCGCAGCGTTCCTCGGGTATCCACAAACGCAAAACGCGCACACACTGCGCGCGCAAAGGCCATGCGTCCCGAAAAGGTTGTCGGGGCTGGCATCTCGGCTCAGATCTGTTGACCTTCCGGCGAAAATAACGTCTGGCGGATTGGTGCAAGAGGGGTCATGGTGAGGGAACTACGAATGAGAAAACGAACAATTCGGGCTTTTATAAACCAGTTTTTTAGGCTTGTTGGGAGCTAATTTAGCTTATAAGCAGAACGCGAAGACATCATCAAAGCCATGCACTGGGCCATGAGCGACAGCGGCGGTCCGCGTTTGACCACCGCCGCTAGCCTGTTCGATCCGGGCGACCCCAATGCCAAACCGATTACCGGAAAATCATTGCGTGCGGCATTGCAGACGATGTGCGCGATCAAACTTATGTGGTGATTGACGCCGCTGATGGCACAGCTGCTTATATCAATGTCGGGCAGAGCGACCGGCTGGTCAAGTGTAAAAAAGACATGATCGTGACAGCCCATCCGGCGTCACACACGCCGCACACCAATGAAGAACTTATCAAGGCGCATGTCCGCCGTCTGGAAACGACGTGCAAGACAGGCGTATCAATCGCGCATCAGAGTGACGGCACATAGTGCATCCCACCGAATTTTCTGGATAAGGCAGCAGCCTATGAGTTTGAAACAACGCGCACCAGACCTATGCGTCTGAAAATGGCGTCACGGACTGATCTTGGCGCGATGCGGCATTCGATTGGCGCGACCTCGCTTGATGAACATTTGCGCAGTCATAGCAACAATGAAGGTGTGCGCAGGTTCGGTAGTAAAATTAAACAGGCCAGTGCAACACGGCGAGGTTTTCTCCACCGCTAGGGTGTCCTTAAAGACATTGGCGATACCGTAACCAACAAAACTCTCAAAGAGCTTGAAAAACGCGACCTTCAAGATGCCGCTAAGACCATCATGGCGAGGCTTGGAAAAAACTATCGCCAAACCCCGCAGTCCGGTCGGATCAGCGGGATTGTTCTTGGACGTCAAATTTCGTAGACCCTCACAAAAGGCAGTGGAATATCATGACCTAAATGAAATGAAATCACCGACTAAAAAGTGCTTAAGCTTTTTCAATTATCGATGTCGCATAAATTGAAACATCGGCAGCGCTCATGCCAAGTTGGTGTGCCGTGTTTTGCCATCCGTTTAGCGCGGCTGATACCTCGCCGATTATGGCTTCGGCACGTTGGGGCTTGAGCGCAAAGAAAGGCGCGGCACGCAAGGCCAGATCAAGATCAGCATCAGGCCCTTCATCTGAAATCCATGTGGTTAGTTCACGAGCCTTTTCGGCAATCGGTACAGGGTTTAAATCATAGGCTGGCGACAGGCGCCATTTGTCGTCGCGATCATAAAGGAAGCCATGATTGCGCAAATGATCATCCAGATTGCCGATCATCACGCCAAATACAATGCGCCGCCATAACTCATGCAAATCCTCAGTCGGTTCACTTGAATACATCCTAATCGCTTCAGCAATGTCCGTATAGGTTGCTTCATCCCCGTCATTCAGCCCCAACAAACTCATTGCCGACAAGAAAGGAATGCGTTGCCCGTTATCACGGTCAAACCGGGTGATGAGAGCCACTGGCCGTCCAGCGACATCTTCTATTCTGGCCGTCGCAGCCTTTATTCCGGCCTTGCATGCCAGCTTAATGGCGAGCACTTCCCCATGTTGGATGCTGCGGTCATCGTCCTGCTTTGGAAATTTGGCGATGGCAAGGCTGCCATCTGCGTCAATGACGGCCGATTTTGGATGCGCGCCTCCTAATGGTGAGCCTTCATTTAAAAGCAATTTCAAATCTTCAGCCGTCTCTGTATTCGTTTGCACGGCATCAGCGGCATTGACCAATGCCGGCAACTGGATCAGAGGCGACACACGATAATGACCGATATTATGGTCAAATGTGTCTTCCCCGTCGCGTTTATAACGCAAAGCGCCAATTCGCGTTTGATCTGTGATCGCTAGAAGATAATCAATCTCTGACAGGGTACGATCATCACCAGCTTTGCGGAACGCCCGTTTGATGAGTTGCTGACCCCAGCGATCAGGCGCCGTGTCTCGCAACGCGCCAGGTAATGCCGACTTCTCCGATCTGGTGTAAATCTGCTGATCGGCTAATGCCAGGTTTGCAGGATCAAGCGCAAAGGCTTCTGGATAGTCGAGCCATTCATCAGCATATTCAAAAACCGAACTCTGGCCTCTTCGTTTGGCGACATAGCAACACCGGCCAACAAGATGCGTGCTGCCTGCATAGTCGATATAAATTTCGAGCGTATCGGTCATTGTCCCGTCCTTTTCCGACTGCGTGACTGTACCTTTTGCGGCAAGCGATCTTCCTCGATGTCCAGCCCTAAACTATCTTCGCTGCGATCCGCAACTTCGCCCAGACCTTCGATCAAACCCAGTATAGACAGCACAGTGGCGTAAACGCCCATGGATACAGATGGGTCACCTTTCTCGACTTTAGCCAGCGTGCCACGGCTGATAAAAGCTCGTTCTGCCATTGAAACTGTAGAAATTCGCCGTTTTTTACGTGCGACAACAATGTCTTCGCCCAGTTTTACGAGGGCGGCGCGAGCGGCTTTTGGCATCGTTTGGGTCGCACGAGTTTTCATGATTATGTCTTATATTTTGAGCAATTAATCATCTAATTGTTCAAAATATAAGACATAAAAAGTTAAAAGTCCATAAATTTACAAATCGTGAGCGTTTACGATGTCCTTTATCTTTGGGGCCTGCTCCACAATCGTACCAAGCAATTCTATAGCTTTTTCCGCATCCGTTTGGCGATAGGTGACTGAGAAGCCAAATTGCCAATGCGCTCAATCGCCGATTCCCTGTATTTTCATCTCAAAAGATCACGCTTCCAGCCCACTAACATCGCTTATCGCCCCTACAGTAGTAGCGAACACCAATGTCCTGACTTTCAGCCCAAACCCGCTGATTTCATTCAAATTTCTGCCTGCTTTTCTCACTATATGGAGCGCTTGTTGGTATGCAATCTGACCTCAATCGAAACGAGGTCAATTCATGTCGCCACAAGACATCTTATACGGTCATATCCTTTCAGTGCCATCATTGCCGATGGCTTATGGCTTGCGAGACAGTGGGTTGCCGCACAGTTTGACTATGACCCATATCTTCGCCCGCAATGGTTCAGCGTCTTTGATACGCCGCTCTATCATCTCTGGCGTCTATTTGAATGGTGGTATGCGTTTCACGCTTATGCACCGGAAATTTTCAGAACCGGCGGCAAGATTGTCGCCGGCGCCACCTTTGCCTGCATATTCAGTGCCGCGCTTCTGTCTGTCTGGAGGGGGCGGAGAGCCAAAAAGCCGACCACATTCGGAGCTTCTGATCAAAACTGGGGTTTTTCTTGAGGAAGTAAAAACTACCTGCGTCATTCAAGGCCAGAACGCGTCGTAGCTTTTGCACCAACACGCTCCAGCATAGGCGTTGGGCTAGTTGTCTCGACCCTTTTGAGTTAGAGCGAGAGCGCCGTCATTCACGATATTAAGGGTGAGAACTGGTAACTTACCGCTGGATAGCGTTCTACTTTTTCCTATTGCTTTCTGTTCAATCCTACCGATCCAGCAAACGCAAAATACAATCCACTTCTGGAGGGACGCAACGAAGCCCACTCCTCATAGTATTTTTAGGGACTTATACCGTTTATTATAATCTTCATTGTTTGAGCATGACAGGCACGCCGATCTGGTCTGGTCAAGATTGCACAAAAAACAAGCACGAGCTTTAATCCGCCAGTAACGGAAGAAGAAACCGAAGACGGGCTTAGCTTAATGCCTCGTCGCATCAAATGCTATGGCGATTCCTACTGGCCGATTTTCGAGCGACTGGAAAAAGAATTGATCGACCGACAAAATCGTCGGTTCAACATGGCTGATGAAATAAGCCAATATTCCAACCACTCGCTTACTATGGCGCGCAAGTCCTAACCAACGGACGATAGGCTACTAATAAACCTGTCATCAATGGGATGTACAATTTTCAGTAATTCGTCGCGGCGATATTCCATTGAACCGCCATCGCCATAGAGGGGACGCGGATTTTTATAACTCATAAGCAGACATCAAAGCCCATAATTCAGACCGGCTTCGAGCATTCTTTTCTCGAAAGAGTACCTAAATGAATAAATTCTGTGGTTCTTTGTCGGCATCAATTCTGGTGTGCAAAACGCTTTCATAAGGGGCTTATATACTTAAATATATATTCTACTACATATAGAAAGGAATGATTAATTTTCTAAATATAAAATACTACATATAGTGTTTGTAGATTTAAGTATATAAGTCCCTTTCATAAGCGATGCAGACAACAGATTGCCTTTGTCCCTATAATGCGGGAAACTATTTGGCGCGCGTTTCATGGCTTCCAGAGATACACCCACAAGGGGAATATCGCGCACTGACGAAACGGTCTTTAACTGCCGCATTTTTGTAGCTTTGATTTTAACGTGGGGAACATCATCATCCAGAACGATATTTTCAGGCAGGATATTGGCTAGTTCGCTAGGCCGACAGCTGGTCTCAATCATGGCAAACACGATCAGCTCGGCTTTATTATTCAATCCATCGAAAACACCCGGAATGAGAAACCGTGGCTAGACAAATTCATCCTCAAAATGCGGAATGTCTTTCAGACTATTGCTGTTACCAAAATTGAGGTTTCGAAAGGGGTTTGCTGCCATCGGTCTGGCGCAGACGACCAGACCATCAATTATAGAAATTCCTCGCATGGTCACGGTTAATTTTGTGCATTAGGAGATCATCAACAACCTTTACAAAATTGCTGACAGCGCGCCACTTGACCTTTCGCTAGGATTTCAGTTGTGAATCCGACTTGCCAATCTGATCCGTTATAGCAACCTCAGAAAAATAAACTTCCAGCGCCTGCGAAATTTTCACCGCTGGCGGGGAGATTGTGCCAAGTACGGCGTCCGCTTCTGACTTGTCAGACGCATTGCAAACCCGTATTGCGCTCAATATATCCAGAATGTCCGTCACATCCTCCTGTGCGGCAATCTCTTGAAACACGCGTACACATGAAGCCCTTCGCCATAGCCCGCTGCCGAGCTGCTTGATACTCACGTATTGCGCGACGGGTCCGTTTACTCACAGGGTTGGTGCCAGTTAGTCCCTGGCCACTGATGGCAACTGTCGCCAAAAACTGTTCGTCCGCCTCTGCAAGCGCGTCCCTCTACGCACGCGCGACTTCCAATGATTTTGTTTTAAGTGGATTTCGAATCATGCCGCGTGCGTCGAAATCGGCATATTGAGACGGCACACGGCGCACATAGTGCCACCTATTTCCGCGCCAATGTAGGTATTGATTCAGGTCTTTTATGACCGCCATAAGGTACCTCGATTTGTTACACAAAATCGAAGGAAATTACGGAGCCCAGTGACCTACAGGGCAATAAATTCAGGTGTTGCAATAGCTTAAAAAGTCTGTTTTCTAAATTTATGGTGCGGTCGAGAAGACTCGAACTTCCACGGGCTTCACCCCACAGCGACCTCAACGCTGCGCGTCTACCAATTCCGCCACGACCGCCATTTTTGATATTTTATCACATTAAATAGCAAAGTTCAAACCCAAGAAAAAGTATTTTTAATACGAAAATAAATCCTCACATCTTATGTCATTTGCATTGAATCATTCTCTCCTGATAACAAAGAAAGACGAATTTGATTATACTAAAAAAAAGAATTACATGTGTCTGTTAAAGTAAGCGTTTAAGCCACTTGCAAAAGTCGGCGGCGAATTTCGATTGTGGTGGCGGAAGAAAAGGTTTGATAAGAACAAGGCAACCTCTCGATGGATGTAAGCCGTCAGAAGCCGATTTATTCGACAAAACCAGCTCACATCATCACCATATGAGGCATCATGCGTACATCCGCACAAGCGGAACCCGTCGGCGCTGTGGAGCGTTCCTCTCCTTTGCGTGGGCGCCCCGCGCTTTATCCTCTTTGTCTTCAGTGTTGACGCCGATGTCTTCAGCAGTATCTCACGGGCTTCGATCGCCGCCCCAGCTTGTGACAGATGTCCAACAACTGTCTCTGCCTACGCCCCTTGAATGAGGGCCTTATGCATCTGCTCGGGTCAGGATATCTCTGCACACCAGGCAAACGCCCGTGAACAGGGTGATTCACTCAGAAGAACTAATACACGTTCCCAACTCCCACAAACGACGCAGGGGAGGGTCACACGGCAACCGATCAAGGGCGGCGACAAAGGATTGCTGCTTTTCATTCAGGAAACCGGGTTCCGTGCTCAACACAGGTCCTCATTCCCCTTAACATCAATTTTAGAGATGTGATATAAATAAAGAGGTTCAAAGACCGAGAAGATCTTTTCATCATGCGGAATCGTTTCACCCTTGAGCACCCGCCGCTCCACCTGATCGCGCAGAAGACGAGCAT
>JAPORV010000361.1 GCA_026710055.1 Aestuariivita sp. | reverse complement strand
GCTATGGGGGTCGTCATCTCCGGGTTCGGGGTGCGGCGAAGGTTGCGTGTCATTTATTTTTCGGTATTTTCGCTCTGACTGTTGATCAGTGACGAAGACTGCGCACCTGACAGCCCCCTTCATTCTGTCTTTGGCGTTGAGGCACATGCCGTCGACGGGTTCTGCTTACGCGGATGTTCGTACTCTGCCCAATATGGTGATGATGTGAGCCGATTTTGTCGAATAAATGGGCTTCAGGGGACTTGTATTCATTAAGCGATTGCTTAAGTTCTAAATAATCTCTTCTATCGCCATCCAAAAAAATACGCCGCTGACTTTTGCAAGTGGCTCTCTATAAATAGCAATTTACAATGTAAAGCCTACTCAAAAGAGGAAACTCAATCTGATCATTGATGTAAATTTGATGAATTTACCTTAGCAAACTGGTGTTCGGGAGATTGCGATAAAGACGACGCCAAAGTGACAATTTGCTGTAAGAGATAAAAAGAACGGAGTGTTATCGTATGTCACAATGGATTTACGTCATTCGGCGATTTAAATCTCTTATGAATGAACTTGAGCTCAAACCCAGTACTATTGAAGACGCTAAAACAAAAGAACATGGAGTAGTTAAAGCTTTAAATCGTGCTTTTCGAGAGGAAAGCATCGTTGATCATTATATTATAGCAGGATCTTGGGCAAAAGATACAACTATTAAACCTCCAAACGACATTGATATCTGCTTTATTCTTCCAGACGAAGTTTTTGAACAGTTCGATGCTTATTCTGGTAATAAACAATCTCAATTGTTGAATCACGTAAAAACCAAATTGAGTAATTCTTATCCGCAAACAACTCTTAGGCAAGATGGCCAAGTAGTTGTTGTAGATTTTAATAGTATTAAAGTGGAGATTATTCCTTCATTTATCAATGAAACAGAAAATCGTGGGTTGGTAATTTGCGATACGAATGACGGCGGTCGCTGGAAATGGGTTGACCCTGTAGAAGAGCAAAATATTCTTGATCTTTCAGATAACGATTTGCTTGGCAACCATAGAAAACTCACACGAATTTTTAAGCAATGGCAACAATACTGCAGTGTCGATATTAAGTCATTTCACTTGGAATATTTAATTGGCAAAGCATTATCCCAAATGACTTGGGGGAGATACCCTGAATTTTGGTTTGATTGGATTGTACGAGATATTTTTAAATATATGATTGAGCAAGCTGGTGGAATTTTCCTAATGCCAGGAGGTTTTTATGAATGGATAAACCTTGGGGATAAATGGAAATCTAAAGCCGAGTCTGCCCATAAGCGAGCAATTAAAGCCTGTGAATATGAACGCGATAATTATAATTCCTTGGCAGGAGAAGAATGGCAGAAGATATTCGGAACTGCGATTCCGTTAAAGGTGACTTGATAAAGACACATAAGGCACTTGTTAAAGAATGTCTTGAGCAGTCGAGAAATGCACTTTACACGTCTACAAGCTTCTTTATTTGGCTGCGTTGTCTAAAAATTATTCGTAACGCATTGTGGGTAGCGGCCGCTATATCTGGAGTGGCGGCTGCAAGTATCAGCAGCAAGCCACTGTTATATGAAAATATGAATATTCTTGTTGCGGCTTTATCTTTGCTTGCTGTAGTTTTTCCCGCTATAATTAAAGCATTGCGTCTTGAAGAAGCGATTAAAGACTACTCAATTAAGGCTCTTGAATTTAAAAATGTCGAAGGTGCTTTAAGACGAGCGGCAAATGTATGGTCAAACAAACCATACGAAGAATTTGAAAAAGAGGCAAAAATCGCACTAGAGAAACTCGATATCGTCAGAGAAGGATCACTGACGCCACCTGAACGGTGTTTTAAGATTGCACAGAAAAAGATAAGATCTGAAGACTACGACCCAGATCCAGTTTGATAAATCTGTTCTAATCTTTAGGGGGATAATAATGAGATAAATCTCCTCTTTTTATCTCTCCCCTCTTTATCATTTTTCTATCATATTTAAGAATTGTATCTGTTATAATTCCATTTATCTCTTTAAGCATTCCAAGAGTCAGGAACTTATAGGGAAAGTGTTGCGCATCGCTTGTTGTTTTGCGAGGTTCTTTTTCTCTAAGATAACAAAAATCAATATGATATGGTTGTTGCGACCCACTTTTGAAAACAACAGCGTCTGCTTCAGAATTTGATTGGCGCAAAAATATATCAAACTGTAAAGGGCAAAATATGAATAATAATCAAATTAAAATTAATTTTGTCAATAAATTTATTGACTTTTTTCAAGAGTTAATATCAAATTTTGATTTCTGGTTTGATTTAATAACTCACTACTTAGAGCATTGGTACAATAAAGTTCGAAATCACAATTATTCTAAAAAATTTGGAGAAACTATAATTGTCTCGGAGTCTGTTGAAATTGTCTTGGTCAAAGCGGATAGAACTATAGAGACAAGATCGGGTTAGGGCTGAATTGCAAAACTTTGAGTAAAAAAGGCGACTTGATTAGGCTGCTTTTTCTTTTTGGAGATTGAGCAAGATTAGATAAACCAAAATGATTCCAGATTCTTCTGTAAGCTTCACATTTATATGCACTAAGTGCGAAGTCGCGGCGCATTCCATCCATATCGAAGGTGAGAACGCCGGTCGCTATGTCGCCTGTCCGCAATGTGAGACTAGGCTCGAATTTGAAGAAGCGACGAATCTCGCTATGGACTATAGACTCAATTTCGCTGTCAAGCCCCATAACCTGAGACCTCTCCTTATCCCGCCTCCTTTCATCCTCAGATAAATGTAATTCTGATTTTGATTCTAAAGATTCGAACTCTTGATTCATTTTTATCTACTCCAATTTAAATGATTAGAATAGAATCTTTAGTATAACTCAAAAGAACCGGATCGCCTAGTAGTTATATTTGATTTCCAAGTTTCTGGATAAATTAGGTAGGGTAATAGTCCCCTTTTCTTAGATCTAGTGATAAAACCTAGGAGTAATACCTTTCAATATTTTCTTAGCTAGATCAACTTGTTCCGCAGCGTCCTTCGCTATTTTCTCCGCTTTTTCTAATAATTCGCTCGCTAAGTTATCTACTTAAGTCCCCTTGTAAAACTCTACATTTAAGCGAATTTTTCCGCTTTCGGACATTTTTTTGAGAAGTAGAATGGACATGTAGCATCTCGTCATATGAAAAAACCAAACAGCAACATAGAGAGGAACCGACCACATGTCCTTGTCTTTATTTGGGGCTTATATACTTAAATCTACAAACACTATATGTAGTATTTTATATTTGGAAATTTAACTATCAATTTCTATATGTAGTAGAATATATATTTAAGTACGACTGGTAAGATTGGATCAAAATGACAATTAAGGATCAATATAGTATCAGAATTATTTCTTTACAATTGGCTTTGGCCTGTACTGTAATTGAGAGAAAATTTGGTGGCGCCATTTAAAATTCATTCACCGGAAACGTTACGGTCTTGCGTTGTTTTTGCATCGCCACACAGTGGAAAGGAATATCCGAAGTCATTCCTTGCAAAAACAATGCTTGATCATTTGACAATTCGATCATCTGAAGATGCGTTTGTTGACGAATTATTCGATTCGGCGCCGAAATATGGTGCACCATTAATCTCTGCTGTTTTGCCTCGTGCATATATTGATCTCAACCGAAGTCATAGTGACTTGGACCCGGCAATCATTGAAGGGGTTCAACAAAATCAACATAATCCAAGAGTTGCCGTCGGACTTGGTGTTATTCCGCGTGTTGTTGCAAATGGCCACCCAATTTATACCAAGAAAATAAGCCGCTTTGAGGCGGATAAGCGGATAAAAAAATACTGGTATCCTTACCATGCGACATTACAAAATTTATTGACTGAATCGCAAAAGAAATTCGGTCAGGTTATTCTGATTGATTGTCATTCAATGCCGCACGAAGCAATAAAAGACATTAACAACACGGTTAAATCAAATCCAGTTAAATCAAATCCAGTTAAATCAAATCCAGATATTGTTTTGGGTGATCGATTTGGGCGTTCTGCCAACGGAGAAATAGTTGATCTCATTGAGGCTGCATTTTCGCAGGTAGGATTTACAATTACGCGAAATTCTCCTTTTGCTGGGGCTTATACATCACAGGAATACGGCCATCCTTTTCAGTACCGACATGTAATTCAAGTGGAAATTGATCGTAGTATCTATATGAATGAAGAACGCATTGTAAAGAATGCAGATTTTGAGACAGTTCATAGAGCTATTGAAATGGCTATTGCCGCGATTGTCCAAATCAATGTAGCCAAGCATCAATTAATCGCCGAATGACTAACGAAAAGAGCGGCCTTTCATAATGGCTTTAGGACCAAACTTTTGCCGAATTTTGTCAGTTGTTTGTTCGGTGCTGATTGTTTTTGATAACTCATGGTCAAAAAGATCGGTTGAAACATCTATTTGATCTAAAGAGCAGAGTTGCGATAGTCCACACCCTATGAGTCTCAAAGCAGGTTTCTCATCAAGTTGATCTAGCAATGTACGCGCTTGCCTATAAATCATATCCGCCAGTTGTGTCGGATCTCGAAGTGCTACCTGTCGTGTGAGTAAGGAATGATTTGATCGCTTAACCTTGAGTGTAATGATTCGCCCTGCGAGTTGTTTGGCTTTCGCGCGATCAGAAACCTTTTCCGCTAAGCGCCAAAGATGGCCATCAAGAACGCTAATATCATTCGTATCTTTATTAAAAGTGATCTCGTTAGAAATTGATTTTGTTAATTCGCGGTTTGAAACGCGGCGAACATCTTCTCCACGAGACAAATGCCATAATCGATCACCGATCAGACCAAATCGGGAAACGAGTTCTATTTTTTCCCATCGCCATAGATCTGAGAATGTGCGTATGCCAGCTTTTTCAAGCGCAGTTTGCGTGGATTTTCCAACACCCCAAATGAACTTTACCGGCTTATCGTGTAGAAATGCTGAAGTTTCTTCTTTTCCGATGACAAAAAAACCGTTTGGTTTGTCAAAATCGGAAGCAATCTTGGCTAAAAATTTGTTGTAACTTAATCCAATTGATCCAGTAATTCCGAGTTCAGTCTGTATTCGATTAATGAGTTTAGCAAGCATAACAGCTGGAGGCGCACCATGTAGACGTTCAGTACCGCTTAAGTCTAGGAATGCTTCGTCTAATGACAAAGGTTCAATGTTTGGTGTGAGTTCGTCCATTAGGCGTCGAATTGCATAGGATGTTTCAACATAGACATTCATTCTCGGTTTGATTACAACGGCATCTGGGCAAAGTTTGATGGCTTTAAACATTGGCATAGCGGATCTGACGCCTCTAATGCGGGCAATGTAGCAAGCGGTAGAGACGACACCGCGTTTGCCGCCGCCGATAATGACTGGTTTGTCTGCGAGTGCTGGGTTGTCACGTTTCTCTACCGAAGCGTAAAACGCATCGCAATCCATATGGGCAATCTTTAGCTGAGATAGCTCTGCGTGACTGATAATACGTTGACTCCCACAGCTTGGACAGCGGCAGTTGGTGGTATAAAGATACAGACAATCGCGGCATAGAGTTGTCATTGTGATGAACCATTACTGGTCTGGCTAGAATATTGATATTGTGATGTTTCGAAAAACATCTGTCATTATCGAATGTATTTAATATTAACAATGGAGTATTTGGTCATTCAATTTTTTGCTGATGAAAACGTATGGGAATATTTTTAATTTCCGTTAAAATTTCTTGCGTTATTGCGACAGGGTTCGACGCCTGATAGATTGGCCGTCCTACGACAATATGATCGGCTCCGTTTTGGATAGCTTCGAGAGGCGTTGCAATGCGTTTTTGATCATTTTTCTTGGCTTTCTTTGAGCGAATTCCTGGCGTCACAACGAGGTTTTGCTCAGTTTGTGGAAGAGCGCGAATCAATGCAGCCTCTTGAGGTGAAGCAATAACACCATCAGCACCAGCTTCAAGTGCGCGTACTGTTCTTTCCAAGACGAGATCGGAGACTTTGCCCTCTTTGATCAGAGAATCATTTAGGTCATTTCGATCAAGTGATGTAAGTATTGTGACGGCCAGAATTCTTAAGTTTGTACCGGATGCCCCTTCTTTTGCAGCTCTGATAACATGCGGGTCTCCATGTACTGTAAGAAAATCAAAATCAAATTTCGAAAGATTGCGCACCGCCGCTTCTATCGTAGCGGATATGTCAAATAATTTGAGATCCAGGAAAATACGTTTTGCCTGCTCTTGTTTTAGCATTTTTGCTAAAGTTAAGCCGCCCGTAGAAATCATACCAAGCCCAATCTTAAAAAAGCTAGCAACATCATTGAGCGTTGTGGCAAGGCGTAAACCAGCGTTTGAGTCAGAAGTATCAAGCGCAATAATTAGTCGATCGTCCATCATGGTGACTTTTCCATTTACTTGAGCCACTTGCAAAAGTCAGCGGTGGATTTTTTTTGGATGGCGAAAGAAAGGGTTATTTAGAATTTAAGCAATCGCTCAATGAATACAAGTCCCCTGAAGCCGATTCCTTAACAAAATCAGCTCATATCATCACCATATTGGGCAAAATATGAACATCCGCACAAGCGGAACCCGTGGGCTTGCACGTCCACGCCAAAGACAGAATAAACGGTGCTGTCAGGTGCGCAGTCTTCGTCACTGATCAACAGTCAGGGCGAAAATACCGAA
>JAPORV010000292.1 GCA_026710055.1 Aestuariivita sp. | reverse complement strand
ATTCATACTGCCTCCTGACGAAAACACAACATTTATGAAACCCATATCCTCAAACTACCATATGAAGCCTGGTGCACTTCACAGTTGAACGGGCGAAGAATTAAATGCTAATTTCAGCTATCCTTTGTTTGAACAGTCGCAGAATGTTTTGACGTAGATTCACATAATAATTTGACGAAACATCCAAACCTGAATCTGCGTTAACGCAAAACAAAAATCATTCATTAAATTTACAAATTTATGGAAATATCGAATTTTTTGTCAAGTACAGTTAATTTGCAGGTATCTCTTTTCCAGTGGAATCATTTACATCAAAAGCAACTTTATTTCGGTTTTCGCGATTACCCGCTTTTTTCACTTCTGAAGCTCCAGTTGATAAATCATCGGTAATTTTATCGGCTGTTGTCTTACCATTGACATCCTGCCCAGAAATGGAATTGACATCAACGGTTTGTAAATGCTCACCACTTGCATTACGTTCGCGTTTCTTCGGACGATCACGCTGTTGTCGTTCTTGCTCTTCACGCCGAGAGTCAATCTCGCGTTGCGCCTCGGCAAGCATTCGCAAGTAATGCTCAGCATGTTGTAGGAAATTCTCTGCAGCTATCCGATCATTTGACAACTGTGCATCTCTTGCAAGTTGCCCATACTTTTCAATAATCTGTTGCGGAGTTCCGCGTACCTTACCTTCTGGACCAGAACTATCAAACACACGATTGACAACGTTACCGCCTGTTAACCGATTTCGATTTGACTTGGACCTTGAGCGTGATTTAGAAGATCTCATTTATTTTGATCTACCTCATATTTTTGCAGTCTATTGGCTATTTTTCTTAATATTTATGAATCGTAGAATTCACAGTAGCCGCGACTATAGAAACATATGTCTAATGCAAAAGATGTAATTTAACATTCCGCATTTACATACAAAGAGTGTTTATTTTTTTGTAAGATTTTTTCTTTATAGTCATTCTCAGGGATAAATCTTATGCATTAAACTACGAGGGATCATCACCGATCGAGATTAGCAATAACTACTCGTGGTCGTTTTTCTAAATCTGAACGAATAATAACTTGATCGAATCCAGCTTCGTAAACAATTTTGCATACCTCCATGCATTTATGCGGACTTACCTCAAAAATCAGACGACCCCCTAAAGTCAAATGCTTTCGAACATTCCGGCAAATATTTGCATATGCGGATAACCCATCTCTACCATCTGTCAATGCCTGCTCCGGTTCATGTAGCCTAACCTCTTCCGATAGGCTGGGCATTTCTTCCTTCGCAATATAAGGTGGGTTAGAAACAATCAGATCAAATTGACCGTCAATATTGTTAAACCAATTAGACTGCCGAATATCAATTCGTTGTTCAACTTGATGAAAAAGAGCGTTTAATTTTGCTTGATAGCAAGCATCCTTGCAAATATCCACCCCTATTCCAGACGCAACAAGTTGCTCGGCAAGTAGCGTTAAGATAATATTACCTGAACCGATTCCTAAGTCAAGTACTCTTTGAAAAGAATTTGTCAAGGCAGCAGATACTAAGATTTCTGTCTCGGGTCTAGGATCAAACACTTTCGAATTTATTCTAAATGTCCGGCCATAAAATTCACGCATTTCAATCAAATGACTAACAGGTATGCGTTTAGCCCTCTGTTTGATGAGAGTATCATAGCGTTGTATGGTATCTGGGAGCAAATCTTCATTTGTAGCCAATGGTAAGTCTTTATAATCAACTTGCAGGGCATGGGCGAGCAAAATACGCGCATCGCGAATAGGATCGCTTACACCAACATCACGTAGTTGACCTGTTGCATTTTGTAATACATGCACAAGAGTCATCACAAACTTAACCTGGAAAGTGCCTGCGCCTGTGTATCAGCAACCAAAGCATTAATGATTTCGCTTAAATTCCCGTTCAAGACGTAATCTAATTTATAAAGTGTCAAATTAATCCGATGGTCAGTAATTCTACCCTGCGGAAAATTATAGGTTCGAATACGCTCAGATCGGTCACCCGATCCCACTTGATCTGCTCTATCTGAAGATCGTTGGGAATGAAGGCGTTGTCGCTCCAAGTCATTAAGTCGCATCTCCATTACTTCCATTGCGATGGCTCGATTGCGATGCTGCGACTTTTCTGATGATGTCACAACAATACCGGTTGGGATATGAGTAATCCTGACCGCAGAATCTGTTTTGTTGACATGCTGTCCACCAGCACCTGAGGCTCGCATTGTATCAATTCTGAGATCATTAGGATCAATTGATATGACCACATCCTTAATTTCTGGTAAAACAGCTACCGTCGCGGTAGACGTATGAATCCTACCGCCTGACTCCGTCTCGGGTACACGTTGTACGCGATGAACGCCGCTTTCATATTTCATCTTTGCGTAAACATCCTTGCCTTTTACTAAGGCAACAACGCCCTTAAAGCCGCCAAGTTCAGTGGCTTGCTCTTCGATGATCTCGAATGTCCAATCACTATTCTCTGCGTAACGTATATACATTTTCAAGAGATCACTAGCAAACAGTGCCGCTTCGTCCCCCCCGGTTCCTGGTCTAATTTCAAGAACAACTGTCACTGAGCGGTCCGCGACATCGCGTGGTAAGAGTGACAGTTGAATAGCCTTTTCGATCTCGGATAAGCGCGACTTTAGCACTCTGATTTCTTCCTCTGCTAGAGATCGAAACTCGGGATCAGATAGCATTTCTTGAGTAGAAACAATATTATCCATTAATTCTTTTCGGAATTTAATTTGATCAACAATTGGTTTTAACTCAGAATACTCTTGACTGACTTCTGCGTAATCCTTTTGTCGAGACATATCTGCCATACATGCTTCAAGGAATTCAAAGCGTTGTGTAATTTGAACGAAACGATCTTCTAATAACATGGGCTTATCTGTAACAATTACTTCAAATGAAGTAATTTTATTGTATCCTCTTTAGCTTGATATTTTCACCCAACGCTAAATGGGCGGGACAATCGCTATTATCAAAAAAGTATAAGATTTAAGCCAAATGAAGGCGAAAACCAAGCTTTGCAACAACTCATTCAAACAAATATAAAATATCAGGACATTGTCGTGGCTGGGTGTCACTGCACCAAACTTACACTCTATCACCTCTGTTCAGTTCCGCCCCATATCGGTTCGAAACTTATTTCGCTTTGCTCTAAAACCAAAGTTATGCGTACTCACGCTTTCTTTAAGGTGCGCTTTTTGACCAATTCTCAGCAACTGGAGCAATTTCACTCATTCAGAAACCAACAACTGAAGTAACGTGACAGGCAGAATTCACAAACCTACCTACACACAAGCCAAAATTCCTTAACACCTTGAATTGTCCAAACCTCATCTTTTTTCCAGAAACATTTCTTGAAGTATGGTATCGTCAGTTGTCCGCATTATTTTGACACCATCTTTTATCGTCGATCAATTCAAAATTTCTTTAAAATCTTTTTAGTCAGCCTTAGCTTGCTCTCGAACAAATTTTTAAAACTAAAATCGATTCCAAATTTATCTATAAAATAGAAGTAAGAAATTAAGCTGTGAAGTCAACTTTTGTAAGTGATAGCTTTGCAATCGCGCTTATGTTAACCAAAGGGATGATAAAAAAATCGTTAACATTTGTTCAAGAATTTGCAAATTAAAAATCCTTTTCAAATATAGCTTTCCCGACTTTAAATCTATTTCTGACACATATGCCAGCCAATCAAGCAAATGATCTGCGTTGCGACATGCGCAGCCGCAATAGCAGTGGCACTACTAACGTCAAAAGGTGGTGAAACCTCAACAACGTCACCTCCCTTTAAGTTAATTCCTGCTAAATCACGCAAAATAGCTGCAATCTGCCAACTTGCAAGCCCTCCCCAAACTGGAGTGCCTGTACCTGGTGCAAATGCTGGATCAAGTGAATCTATATCAAAGCTAAGGTATGCTGGGTGATCCCCAATAATTTCACGTATACGCTCGACAGTAAGAAAAGTACCATTTTCATGAACCCACCGAGCATCCAGAATCTTTACACCAAGCGTATCAGGATTGGTCGTTCGAATACCAACTTGAACAGAACGCTCCGGGTCGACCAAGCCAGTTTTAATGGCTTTGTAGAACATTGTGCCATGGTCAAGTCGAGACGCATTGTCATCCACCCATGTATCCGTGTGTGCATCGAATTGAATTAGTGACATTGGTCCAAATTTTTGTGCATAAGCCTTTAGAATGGGATAAGATATATAGTGATCTCCACCCAGACAAATGCTTGCGACATCAGCCTTCAGAATTTTTCTGATGTGAGTTGTCAGCAGTGCCGGGAAAGATGAAATATCAGCATAATCAAAAGCTAAGTCACCGTAATCAACTATGCTCAGTTCTGATAGGGGATCAAAAGGCCATCCGTACGGGGGGTCTGGTGCTTGCAGGGTTGATGCTTCCCAAATTTGCCTCGGCCCAAGTCTAGTTCCAGGCCGGTTAGTTACTGCTTGATCAAATGGTACTCCGGTAACCGCAATATCAACATCAGTAAGGTCTTTCGTATATTTGCGTCTTAAAAAAGAAACTGCGCCACCAAAAGTGAGTTCAAAACTCAACCCACGGGCTTCATCACGCGTGAACGCAGTATCTATGTGATTCTTGGCGTCTTCTAAAGCCATAAATTCGCTACCTCTTTAGTCGAGCATAAACAAAGGATAGATGATTGCTAATAATACACTATACTATGGCGATCAAATTATTTAAAGGTTACTAATTTGCGTTCAGAACCACGTCGAAAGCAGTTGCGAATGGAAAAAGATGAACAACTGAATAATCAAGAAGTTGGCATAAAGCGGTTATTGACGATCATGCGTCGTCTACGTGACCCAAAGTTTGGGTGCCCTTGGGACGTTGAACAAACATTTGCAACAATTGCGCCATATACAATTGAAGAAGCATATGAAGTTGCTGACGCCATTGAACGTGAAGATTGGGATAATCTCAAGAATGAATTAGGCGATTTATTGCTCCAGTCTGTTTTTCATGCAATAATTGCCGAGGAAAAAGGTCTGTTTTCTTTCACCGATATCGTTAATGTTGTATCAGAAAAAATGATTGAAAGACACCCTCATGTATTCACTGATGAGTCTCTTCAAAAAACAATCGTGCAACAAAATCAGGATTGGGAAATAATCAAAGCAGAAGAGCGTCAAAAGAAAGAACAATATGGTGCTCTTGACGGTGTTGCGGTTAGTTTACCAGCACTGCTACGTGCCTTAAAGTTGCAAAAACGCGCTGCTACCGTTGGATTTGATTGGAAAAAATCCAGCGATATCTTGAATAAAATCACCGAAGAATCTCAAGAATTAGTGGCCGCAGCTGACAGTTTGCATGAGGACAGTATTGAAGAAGAGGTTGGTGACCTCCTATTTTCGCTCGTCAATCTTGCACGACATCTAGAAATAAATCCAGAAAATGCGTTACGCCGCACCAATGAAAAATTCCGATACCGATTTACTTGGATGGAGGAAAAGCTCAAACAAAAAAAAGCAACAGTAAAAGATTGCTCTTTTGAAGAATTGAATACACTTTGGGAGCAAGCAAAACTATCAAATGTTCAAGAGAAATAGGCTTTGATTATTTGATATCTCTGAGCGTCAAATAAACATATTGTCTTTATTGGTAAATTACGATTGACTTAAAGATCATTTCCTCAATTAAATTATAAATAAGTCACAAAAAACCTATTTCACTTATTGTGATAGACCTTCGTGACTTTGTTTTGATATGGCTTTCTCTGATTTCATCACAAACAAAATATATTTCAACGAAAACCTTAAAATGCACACAAAAATTGTGAATTAAACTAGATGATTGTACAAAACGGCATCAAGTCCCGCTAGAATATTTTTTCTTTTATTTTCATATAGTTGCACAATCTAAAAAAATTATTTTTCGTAAAGTTTCTGTACCAAAATTGAAACTTCGCCCGTTCAACTGTGAAGTGCACCAGGCTTCATATGGTGGTTTGAGGATATGGGTTTCATAAATGTTGTGTTTTCGTCAGGAGGCAGTATGAATCTCTGAAGATTTAAAAAAAGGAGATTCTGATGCCCAGCGGCTACCACCACCTGACTTGCGAAGAACGATGCCAGATTGGCGTCTTGAAGACAAGAGGCTATTCTCTACGAGCGATTGCGCGGGAAGTGCAACGCAATAGCGGTGATCGGGGGTATCGTTTCAAGCAAGCGGAGCGCATCGCGCAGGAGCGCCGTCGGCGGGCGTCATCGCGCTGTTGGAAGATGACGGCAGTGCTTTGGGCGCTGATTGAAGGGCTTTTACGTCTGGCGTGGAGTCCTGAGCAGATTGCGGGTCGTTTGCGGCGTGAGGGGAGTGTCTCGGTGAGCCCTGAATGGATCTATCACTACATTCGCCAGGACCGGAAAGATGGGGGCATATTATGGCGGTGTCTTCGGCGTCGTGGGAAGAGGCCGAATGTCAAAGCGGGGCGTGATCAAGGACGGGGCTGTATTCCCAACCGGGTGGACATTGCGGCGCGTCCGGCGTGTGTGGCGGCCAAGGCCCGTGTGGGTGACTGGGAGGCGGATACGATGATTGGCAAGGGGCATCGCGGGGCGCTGGTGACACTGGTGGATCGGATGTCGAAACTGGTTTTGATTCAACGGGTGACCCGTAAGACGGCTATGGCGGTGGGGGAGGCTATCCAGACGATGCTGGCGCCTTATCCGGTGCACACGATCACGGCGGATAATGGCAAGGAGTTTGCGGGTCACGAAGCGATTGC
>JAPORV010000131.1 GCA_026710055.1 Aestuariivita sp. | reverse complement strand
GGTATTGTTATCAATGAGACGACTCTATATCATTCACTATAAATAAGACAACAGTTTACCGGCTTCTAACATCAATTCAATAACGATGGTATACTAGTGCGGCTGAGACGTCTTATTCGTGAGAAGGAGCGAGAGCGTCTGAAGCGCCAGTAAGGTCGCGCCGTGGAGCCAGAGCAGCACCGTTCACGACCATCGTTTCAGACCGGACAGGCGGGGTCTGTCTGCTGCGTTGTTTTGGCGGAAATGACCGCCTGTTGAGGCCACTGGCCGTCGGGCAGTCGACGGTTGTATGATCAAATTCCTCAACAAGTTTGATATGATGATGAAAAAAATTCATATTCGTCTCGGGCGGGCGTCAGAAAAAGGGGGGGGGTTAACAGACAGTAGTTATTATTGTGAGCATTTGAACGAATTCAAGATAAAAGTCACTGAAGAATTTTTTTAGGGTCTCAATTTTTTTTAAATAATTGAACAAAAAAATTTAGCGGTAATTGCGAAAGATATATCCTTTTAAGCGAAGCGACCGACATTGCATCGCGCCAATTGCTGTCGGTACATATTGGCACGCGATTTAACATTACTTGATACCCGAAGGAGCCAGCCCTTATTTCGATAGCTTCCCCGGCGGTATCCTGTCCGTCCTTCATGATAAGCAAGATATTGATTGCGCGCATCATTTAACGGAATGTTTAAACTTCTATTACTGGCTGACATATACCAACCCATAAAATCGGATGCATCGTCAATGCGATCGCGACGAGCCCATCTATTTCTTGTTTCGGCACGATACTCATCCCAAGTTCCATCTAGCGCTTGAGAATATCCGAATGCGGTTGATTGGCGCCCCATTGGAATGATGCCCAAGACATAACGATAGGGTGGGCGGGCATTGCTGATAAATTTGCTTTCTTGGTAAATTGTTGCCATTTGAATGTGTACAGGAATGCCCCACCTGCGCTCTGTTGCGCGAAATGCTCGTAAATACTCGGGGCGTTCACGAATGATGCTACACGCATTATTCAGACGATCCGGTTCAGACTTGTATCCACCGCCACATGATGTCAAAAGAGAAAAAGTAAGTATTACTAAATACAATTTGAGCATTTGGTCCTCATTTTTTGACCTAATAATTAATTATCTGATTTTTTTCTACAGCGTTAGAGCTAAAATGCCCGGTAAAGCAATAACAGATACTAAAGTCGAAATCACGACAAAGCTTGCTACCTTATCCGCTTCCACCCCGTATTTTTCAGCAAGTAAATATGATGTAACTGCTACTGGCGTTGACACTTGTAAGACAAGCACTGCAAAAGCAGTATTGTCAAGATTGAATTGCTTACCAATAGTCCATGCGATACCAAAACAAATGGCTAACTTCAGTAATGAGAGAAAAAATGTGTAACCTATGCCAATGGTGCTTGGGCGCGCCACGGCAACACCAAGTGTGATTAGCATAAGCGGGATGGCAATTTGTCCAATTAATTCGAGCGTATTGGTCATAAACTGAGGGGTTTCCCATCCCTGCCATAAAAAAAGAACCCCCAGTAAAGTCGCAGCTACCATTGGTTCTTTTATTAATTGAAAAAGGTTTCCACCGCCTGCCATCACCCATATACCGAAAGTAAATGCCCATATTGCCATGATCGCAAATACAACAACGGCATAACCTAACCCGATGTCGCCGAAAGCAAACAAAGCCAGCGGTAGCCCAAGATTTCCAGTATTCCCGAATATCATAGGAGCCAAATAAACGCGTGGTTTAATGCGCAATATCCAAATAGTGATTGCGGTAATGAGTGTTATGACGCCGTAGACTACGATTGTTGCAATGGATAATTCTGCTAATGCAGATGGATTGATTTCGGTTTGCATAAGTGCTGTAAATATAAGGCATGGAACGCCCAGTGTCATTGACAACTGAGTAACAAAGCGTAGTCTATATTCGATACCTAGTTTAACCCATGCAAATCCAATAGAAGCAAGAAGAAATACTGGTGCGACAACTTCGATTATTTTTAGAATAAGCAACAAAGCGTTTTTCCTTGAATTTTTGTGAAGTTAGAATACTACATAAAGCCGACTACATGTTAAGATTAGGAAATTAAAGTCAAATACAATGCAAACATCAAAGGCAAAATTCCATCTTGGGCAGATTGTTCGTCATCGCAAACATCCTTTTCGTGGGGTTGTTTTTGACGTAGATCCTGAGTTCTCCAATACAGAGGAGTGGTATAAATCAATACCGGAAGGGAGTCGCCCAAGAAAAGATCAGCCATTTTATCATCTTTTGGCTGAGAACGATCAAGCATATTATGTTGCGTATGTTTCTGAGCAGAATCTTTTGCCGGATAATTCCGGCGAGCCGGTCGAACATCCTGATATTGAACAGATTTTTGGACCAATAGTGGATGGTGCTTACCCACCACATTTTCAGTTAAATTGAAAACAAATCAGTCTAAATAAGATGTGCTGATTAATTCTATTTGGTAGTAAATTGCACACAATAATCAACTGAAAGACTCAATAACCAAGTGCACAGCCGTCTTTTCGCGGATCACTTGCGCCTTCAAGTATACCACTTGTGTGTATTTTTATGGCTTGTGCGCCACCAATTGGTATTTTTGGAACAAGAATTTTGTGACCTAAATTTACGAGTTTTTTCTTTACTTTTTCGGAATAACCACGCTCAACCAACAGATTGCCTTCATCTGTGAATGACCGTGGCGCATCAATTGCTAATTGCAGATCTAATTCAAAATCAATTAGGTTGGAAATTAGGCGCGCGTGCCCATTCGGTTGATATGCGCCTCCCATCACGCCAAATGGTATTATTGATTGATCTTCAATTTGAAGAAAAGCTGGAATTATAGTGTGCATTGGTCGTTTTCCCGGAGCTAGTTCATTGGGATGTCCTTCTTTTAAGGTGAAACCAGCACCACGATTTTGAAATAAAATTTTGAATTTATCAGATGCCATTCCTGACCCAAATCCGTGGAAGATTGAGTAGATCATTGAAACCGCCATGCGGTCTCTGTCGACAACAGTGATGTAAACGGTATCTTTATGTACTGCCTCACAGACTGCACTAGGTAGGTTAATTGCACACTGAGGATTGATTAATTCTGCAAGTCGGGAAGCAGTTTCGTGAGATAACATATGTTCTAGCCGTTCAGTATAATCCTGATCCGACACAAAACGGTTTCTGGCATCATAAGCTAACTTAGTGGCCTCCGCCTCAATATGGATTCGTTCTGCATCGAATGGGTCTAAATGAGTCAATTCGAAATGTTTGAGTATATTTAATAGTAAAATTGCCGTCGCCCCTTGACCATTAGGTGGGTGCTCAAAAAATGTTGTATTGCCATAATGCCCCAAAATTGGATCTGTAGGAGTGCTGGAATTGTAAAAAAAGTCATCATGCGTGTGACTACCACCCAAATTTCGAAGTGAAGTGACCATATCGTCGGCAACCTCACCGCAATAAAATCCATCTCTTCCATATTTAGCCACCCGCCTTAAGACTTCCGCTTGCTCTGGAATAATGAAGATATCTCCAGGTTTAGGGACTCTACCGTTAACAAGATAAGCTAATTTCGAACTACGATGCAAACTACCTGCACTTGAAGCCCAGTCGAACGCAACGCGAGGTGCAACTGGTACGCCATTATCAGCATAGTATATGCTGGGTGCAAGTAGGGTATCTAACCCCAGCCTTCCTTCGTTTTCTGCAAGATGACAGAAAGCATCTATGGCCCCGGGAATGGTAATGGCGTGAGGGCTATAAACGGGTACAACCTTTTCTCCAGCGTCGCGTAAGAGCGATGCTGATATAGCTTTTGGCGCCCGCCCAGAACCGTTGAGCGCACGTATTTTAGTACAATTCGGTCGCTTCCACAGGACGAAACAATCGCCACCAATCCCAGTGCTCTGTGGCTCACAAATGCCGAGCAAAACGGCGCCAGCAATCGCAGCATCCATCGCGTTACCACCGTTTACTAATATTTGAATTGCCACTTGTGCAGCAAGTGGGTGTGATGTTGCACACATTCCATTTTGTGAAAAAGTTGGTGATTTTCCGGGTTGCTGAAAATCTCTCATGATTTGATGCCCCTAATATGGTTTCCAATGATTATATTGAGCAATCATTGTTTGGGAAGAGTTGTTTTGCCACGCACCCCATTGAGTATTTCAAATATATGTAAAGAAATTCAGAGATGTTGGTGAGCTTCTTTTGGACATGTTTTTCGCAATTGGTTTTTGAAAATAGACATGGTGAATTACAAATCAGTTTGCAGACTAAATCCTAGCCAAATCTTCTTTTGCGAAAAATTCCCTTAATTTACTTCAATCACCAATTTGCTATTTTCAATAGTGCTTCATTCTTTGTGAATTTTCTAGATTCTAATTCTGTCTTTAGACTGATTGAATTTTCGGATGTAAAGCAGTCTTCAATCTTGCATGCATTATTTTCTGGAACACTCGTTATCTCACTTATTTCGATAGCCTACGTGAGATTGGAAAAACAGTCATACTTGGAAGGGATAAATCATAGTCCTGATCTTCCTGATGAATTCACCAGAACAGAAATAGATACTTTTGAAAATCAATATTGTTCCAAATATCCTCCGAATTTTTCGAGCAAAGAGAGTTTTATTTTTTAGTTAATGATGGCAGATGTTTTTCTTTTCACAAATTGGATCAAATGTTTATTCTTGAATTTTATTGTGTTCAATTGTGCGGACAACGATGAATTATACTTAGCTATTCATTATTTCTGATTGACGGTGAAATTTGGGAAAATCAAGAATTTGACTAACATATCATGACATATACCATATCAGTTCATTCTTTTGGGACATTCTATTGAATTTGATAGGTTAGGAAAAAGTAAGAAAGGGAGCAGGTTAATGCAAGAAGTTATAATTTCAGGCGCTTCGCGAACAGCAATGTGCGCATTACAAGGTGCATTTAGTGACCTGTCGGCCAGTACATTGGGAGGAGTTGCAATAAATGCGGCAATGAAAGACTCAGGTATTTCGACTGCTGACGAGATCTTTATGGGATGTGTTTTGTCAGCAGGTCAGGGACAAGCGCCGGCAAGACAAGCTAGCTTTGCCGCTGGTCTTAGTGAAGATGTTCCAGCAACAACGATAAATAAGATGTGTGGGTCTGGGATGAAAGCCGCGATGATTGCGTTTAATCAAATTTCACTAGGTTTATCTAATATAGTTATTGCAGGCGGAATGGAATCAATGACGAATGCCCCCTATTTACTTTCAAAGATGCGTCAAGGAGCTCGTCTTGGTCACGAAAACGTGATTGATCATATGTTTTTAGATGGGTTGGAAGATGCTTACGATAAAGGTCGGTTGATGGGCAGTTTTGCTGAGGATTGTGCCGAAGCCTATAACCTTACACGAGAAATTCAAGATGACTACGCTCTCTCGTCTTTAAATCGTGCTATCCACGCTCAGAAAACTGGTGAATTCGCGAATGAAATTGTGACCGTAAGTATGTCAACAAAAAAAGGTGCTATTGAAGTTATGGAAGACGAACAATTACAACTAGCGCGACCAGAAAAAATTCCGTATTTGCAGCCAGCATTCCGAAAAAATGGCACAGTGACAGCGGCAAATTCGTCATCAATTTCGGATGGCGCTGCAGCCGTCATGTTGTGTGACAAATATGTTGCAGAGTCACGGGACCTGACGATTAGAGCAAAAGTAGTCGGTCATAGTAGTTACGCGCAACAGCCAAGTCAATTTACGACAGCACCCATTTTTGCAGCACAAAAGCTTCTTGATCAAGTTGGTTGGACGAAAGCGAATGTTGATCTTTGGGAAGTGAATGAAGCATTCGCAGTTGTTCCTTTAGTGTTCATACGAGAAATGGGAATTGATCACGAAAAGGTTAACGTAAACGGAGGTGCTTGTGCACTTGGGCATCCAATTGGCACGTCAGGCATACGAATACTCGTTACACTTTTGAATGCGTTGGAAAAGCGTCAATTATATCGTGGGGTAGCCGTAATTTGCATTGGCGGTGGTGAAGCAACTGCCATGGCGGTAGAACGGCTTTAGTTGATATTTGAAGCAGATTATTTAGCGTTCAACAAAATCACTTTTAACGATAGATTAAATCGAATGTTCAATATTTACAGGGGTTCAACTTAACGGCGTAATTTTAACCGATTGATAAGATCTAAGTATCGCGTTTCATCTGTGCGTTTAAGATAATCCAATAGTTTTCTGCGCTTTGCAACCATTCGTAGTAATCCACGACGCCCGTGATTATCTTTTTTATGAATTTTAAAATGCTCAGTTAGGGTTGAAATGCGTGAACTGAGAACTGCAACCTGTACTTCTGGTGATCCGGTATCACCATTCTTAGTAGCAAACTGTTGAATAATTCGACTTTTCTCGATAGTTGTGATCGACATCAATTTCTCCTATTTGCTAAAGAACAACTTAAGCCGAGATGTCGGTCAGCCAAAGTAAATTAAAGGATACAATTAAGAATTAAAGTCCCCATTATCTTAATATAATATATTTATTAAATATTGAAAAGAGAGCTACTTGCAAAACGTTACATTTAAACGAATTTTTCCCACTTTTAAGCCTTTTCTTAAAAAGAAGAAGGAACATGTCGCGTCTCTTCATATAAGAAAAAAAACCAACCACATAGAAAGGAAGTCACGACATGTCCTTATCTTCATCCATATCATATCTCTGGAATCGATTTCAAGGGGAATGATGCCCTGCGTTGAGCACGGAACTCGGCCCCTTGAATGA
>JAPORV010000028.1 GCA_026710055.1 Aestuariivita sp. | reverse complement strand
TAGCTTAAAGAGATTCCTAGAAATGGAGCAGGGGGATCGGGTAATCATCCCAATTTGGGGGGCATTCCATATCTACGAAATTCAGGATAACTCAAGATTGAATCCAATCCAGATCGAGGACGAACTGAAAGGTCTCAAGAGTTGGGACGGCAATGGTGCTGTCATTCAAGAAGGTTATATTAATGATGGTAGCGTAGTTGATTTGGGCTTTTTTCGACGTGTAAGGGTCATTGCTACCGCTATCTCCAGAAATGACTACGCCGCCGCCGCGCTCACCAGCCGTTTGAAAGTACGTCAAACCAACGTAGAAATTACAGATTTCAAAGAAAGCATTGAGAATGCTTATGACCACTATAAACGGAAGCGACCGATTAACCTTCGGAGTCAATTACTGGAGAAATGCACATCAGTTATGCGAGAAACCATTTTGGATATATCAAGCCCTGATAAATTAGAGAATTTAATCAATCTGTATTTCGAACAATGCGGCGCCAATACGGACAAACCAAAAAAGAATTCTGACAATGAAGGTGATGCAGACATAATTGCTACTTTCGAATCGCTGAAGCTGATTGTTTATGTCCAAGCCAAGTTTCATGATCATGAAACTAATGCTTGGGCGGTTGACCAAATCCAGCAGTACGTTGATAGCGAAATTGCTAATGGCAATGATGATGAATACACTAGGATGCTTTGGGTAATCTCCACTGCTGAAAAATTTTCAAACGATTGTCAGAAAAAAGCCAAACACAGTGGTTCAAGAAAAGGAGTAAGATTAATAGACGGAATTGAGTTTTCTCAGATGCTTTTAGACAAGGGAATCGAGTATTTGGAAATGCTGTAGCGTGATTCCTGCTTCGAAAGTTGAAATCCTAGCAGAGCAAGTCATCGATAATTAATATAGGGGATTATAGGGTTAGGCTAAGCCCGCAAATTCTACGAGTTTTGTCACCCCTATTCTAATAGACCGGATTTTGAATTAAATGAATGAGGTGTCGGATTCATGAATGCTACCATAGATACGCGAACTCACATATTTTTCCTGTGCAAGTTCTTTGAAAACGAGAGCTACGCGACTGACTTCATGAAGGGGCAGTTGTATGCCAACAAGTTGTCCTACTTTCAGAGGTTGGAGGAATCAAGCAATGTCAGAGGTGACACGCATGAAGGGATTATTAGTTGGCAACAACCAGAAATGGTTAAGATCATAATCAATGGCATCGATATCAGTAATGATCTTGCCGGGCCAGCTTTTATGTCTTCCAATCGTTTGAGAGAGTTCAATGTTATATGTATGCACGCGGGCTATGTAGAAAATTATACTGATTGCTCTATTGAGGATTTGGAACAAATCAGGAAGCGGTTGCTAATTCCTGAAGAATGTAAGAAGTTTGGAGAGATTGCGGTTGTAATCACAAACCAAGTTGAGTTTTTCAAACGAATTAAAGCGAAGGCCGATTCGTGCGAGTATGGCTTCGCTCGGAGCTTGGTCGAATACTACGATCCCAACATCTTCCATGGACACTTTCACGGAATAATGGGCGCGTTCAAGAAACAGGCAAAATTCAGGTTTGAACGGGAGTATCGCATTGTATTTGAAACGGGGAGCATCGGAGATAAGCCGATCAAATTGGATATTGGAGATATTGAGGATATTGCCATGCGTATCAACATAGACGAAATTAATCGCAATATGACAATCGTTGAGTCAGCACATCAAGCATGACGTCACAGCGGATAATTTTTTCGCAGGATCCCAGCCCTTTAATGTCTCTCAGGGTATATCCCAACAAAGGCACAAAGTGCAACATAGGATGTGCGGTTTTGTGAAGATGAAAATACAGTCCTCAGCATTGTTAAACGTCACCGTAAAATTACTTGGAGTACTATTCTGCCCCTTTCCTGAACCGATCCGATATGTGGCCAGCTTATCTCATTAATTTGGCTGCAAACACCGAGCGGTTTCATAACAGCGAATCGCAATTCATGGGCTTCGGTCTCCAGTTCGAACGAATCAATGCTGTAGATGGCAGATCGTTATCGGACATTTTGAAAATCCAGAAATCACCATGAAAACCGACCTCGAATACACGCCTTCGTCTTTCATCGATATTCAGGCAACCATGGATTTTTCCATGGCCTCAGAATGCGTAGTGGAAATCATGCGGTTGTCCAAGTCGGAGAACACAAAACGCACATATCGATCACAATGGGTGTTGTGGATTGACTGGTGCAACGCAAAAGGGGGTTAATCCTGTTCCTGCCGATCCAGTCATGGTTGCCGAGTATTTGGCCTACCGATCCGAAAGTGTGAGTGCTGCCACCGTGCGCATGGCACTGACCGCCATCAAATGCCTTACACGATCTGGGCGGTCATACCATACCTGGCATACTTCCAGTTGTGAAAACAGTCATGCAGGGTATTGCCCGTAAACTGCAAGCCGGCAATCAGAAACAAGCTCGAGCACTGGATGCAGAAGCAGTGGCTGCGATTCGAGGCTCCATAAATGACAAAGCAGACGTTAAACTGAAATCTGCCGAGACCATGGCTCTGGTGCAGATGATTTCGGATTCTGGGTTGCGCAGATCCGAACTGGCCGCATTAACTTGGGGCGATATTGAAGTCCAACCTGATGGATCGGGACGGATACTTGTTGCAAAGTCCAAAACCGATCAAACGGGAGAGGGCGCAAGTATCGCAATCACTGGGCAAGCGGTTAGTGATTTGGACCGGGTTTCTGAACTTCGAGGATCACGCAATCCCAATGATTCGGTGTTCGGGCTTTGCGATAAGCAGATTAGTAGGCGTATCGCATCCGCTGCAAAAGCCGCCGGTCTCGGTGATGGGTTTAGCGGTCATTCGGGTAGGGTAGGGTGTGCAGTACGTATGACTCGAAATGGGGCACCCGTATCTGCGGTATGCCGTCAAGGTCGCTGGAGTTCCGCCCGCATGGTTAACCGCTATACCCGAAACGAATCAGCAGGGGAAGCATTGCGGTATCTTTAGTCTCTTTCCTCTCTTAATTTCAGGAAACTAAAAATCCTAGCAATTAATCTTAGGGACGTAATCTGATATTAGGACGGATATCTTGAAGTATTGCTCCGCTTGCCTCAAGAAGCTGGCGCATCTCACTAAAAATTGGTCTGGTTCCGTCTGGGTCTTCAATAGTCAAAACTATTGCAAAGGGAACACCCTTTACAGGAAAAGTGTCTTCTGCTCGAACTAAACATTCGAGCTGCAGGCGCCAATTTGAAGTATCGCCTTGGGAAGTGAACGTCGATTCATATTGCTTGACAGGCCACCATTTCAAGCCATGTTTAATCAAAACTTTCTCACGAGATCCCCAGCTATCTTTGGGCTTGATTTGATTTATGTAACTTGGATTCCCATCTTTACGAGTAATTTCAAGCTGTCTTTGACTGAGCTTAGCATCAAGATTGACGCGAACAAACTCATCCCCAAAATTTCGATTCAGCGGCGGAGCATAAACCAAGGTCATACGTACTTTTCCTATACAACCTCCGTTGTCTTGATTAACCAGACTTTGAGGCCAAGAAAAGTCAAAACGCAATATTGATGGCTTGTTTTCACTAATGGTCAATATGCCTTGAAATAGCATAGTTATTTGATGATCCCCTGTCTCAAGCATTTGATTACTGGCAATGGGTTTTCCAAATCCCACAAATCCTCGTACTATCTCTCGAAATGCAAGCAATCGACTA
This sequence comes from Aestuariivita sp., assembly GCA_026710055.1. GTDB lineage: Bacteria > Pseudomonadota > Alphaproteobacteria > Rhodobacterales > Rhodobacteraceae > JAPORY01. The sequence goes on along the minus strand of JAPORV010000028.1, from coordinate 3,189 downwards.
CGCAACGGGGAAGGTATTGAGGCGTGGTGGATAAGCATAGCCCGCAAAGCTTCCAGAGTCAAACTATTTTGGGTCGTTGCATCAAGATTAGCAATAATTCGGGCAACGAGAGGAGCTGCGAAACTTGTCCCATGCACTGATGTCTTATGACCCTGCAAGTCGATGGAGAACAAACCGCTGGACCGATCTATAGATCCTCCATATGTTGCGACATCGGGTTTTACACCTGATCGAAGACCTGGGCCACGAGTTGTGTAGCGGGTTGGTGTTTCAGCGAGCTCACTTGTTCCTGGTGGATTCAGCGCTCCAACTGAAATTGACCGCACGCTTTCTGATGGTGGGCGAATCGTATCTGATCGCCGTGCAAAATAATTGATTACATCCTTTTGTTTTTTTGCCCATGATTTCCTTGCTTCACTGTTTTCAAGGTTTCCAGCGGAATTAACGAAAAGAACCTTGTATTTGTCAGCAATTTTATCCAATTGTGCAGCATACACCCCATAATCTTTGACCTCAGCAATAACATTAATTGAGAGATTGAATATCCGGACTCCTTTGGCGCACGCTTCCGCCACTCCTTCTTCCACTTCTTGAAGAAAATCTCCAAAACCATTCCGGTATTCCCTCAAAAACGATTGACTCCCTCCCCTTGGAAACAAAGGAATATCCCAAATTTTACACCCGTCAGGATCTGGAATAATGTTGAGATTATTCATCTTCTTCCCAGAAATCAACAACCCGGCTACCGATGTGCCGTGTTCTGCATCGTAATTAGATGGTTGTAGATAATCGAAACGGTCAATAACCCAAGAATCAAGAATTGGACCAACCCCCGAATCGATAACTCCAACAACAGGATAATTCCCTTCGGGTTCTGGATTAGAAATTTCAACCATTTCATCCATACTCTGCAATATGTTTCGGTTAGATATCTTTTCTTGATTAGCTAAATCCATTTGTATTGGCATATGTATATGACGGACCAGTGGATGGGACGCAATAGATTCAAGAACACGCTCATGCCGTTCCGCGTCGAGATCTACTATTGGATCACGAGAACCCAAATCAATGTCTTTAACGAGAAAATAGCCTTATTCCTATCCAGAGAAGCAATCGCATCATGGATACCGCAAGTCAATTGCAATTCTAATATCAAAGTGTTATTCGACTGATGTAGCGGCAATGTTATTGCACCAGGTCCTAACTCAATCAACAGGGTTAACAGGCTTTTGCTTAATCCATGATCGGTAACTCCGTTCCCGTGAGGTATCTCAAAAAGTTCCACTAGATACCCGGATACCGTATTTGTATGTTTGAACACTTCCAACGCTTCTGTAACGGAAAAATCCCACTTATCGGTAGGTTGTGTAATATCAATTGACTGAATTGCACCGACTTCTGAACGACCACGACTTGGACTCTTGTAGGGCTTTTGAGTTTCTCTTGATATGTTCACTTTTACTGTGTCTTCGGTTTGGCGAACATTTTCACGCAATATGGGAATATATTGACGTGGTGCATGAAAGTAGAGCATGCCAACATTATCTGCACCAACACAGGGAAACATTATCTTTTCAAATACTTTCTGGATTGGACGATATGATTTTGCGAATGCTTCCTCGCGCATTTTCACATTCAGGTAGACTGATTGATACTTACTTCGTTTGATTGTGGCTTCTACCCGATCAATCGATGAAATCAATTTTTCCCTATGCCTCTGGAAAGATTGGTCGTTATTCTCAAAAAAGTCCTTTCCTGGCCCTCTTTGACCTGGCTCGGGAGAACGAAGAAAATCTTTATTGTTCAAGATAATTTGTACAGGATTGTTTGGCATTAGTGTTTTCTCTTTTTTCTTTTAGTTATGCTGATTTTTGCTTGCGAATATCCTGTAAGATGGGCTATTGCCTCTTGAGTCATGCAAAATGATGTGTCGTTAGCAATGTGGTGTATGAATGTCTCTGGATTTGTAGCGAGGTAACTCATTGGCGTGTCGTCATCGTCAATCGGCAAAAGGTTTGCAACTGTTTGAAGTGCCTGAAACAGGTCTGCTGCAGTATTTTTTGTTCCCGATAGCGCCACCGTCCGCTTCACACTCATACAGATGCGTTCCACATCAGCACCGGAATAGCCATCCAGACAATAGGACATTATGCGAATAACATCATGCGCCGGCTTAATTGGGTAAAGAAATTGTTTAATCAGGGCATAGCGAATATCTTGATCAGGTTTATCGATGTGAACTTGAACCTCAAAACGGCGCCAAACAGCGGGATCAAGCAATCCCTCATGGTTTGTAACCGCGACTGTTACACCATGATCGTGACGTTGATCAAGATTCTGAAGCAAGGTATTAACAACCCTTTTGATCTCACCGACCTCATGCGGATCATCGCGAAGTTTAGCAATAGCATCAAACTCATCAAGTAAAAGAACACAGGCGTAGCGATTGGCAAAATCGAAAAGGTTAGCAATGTTTCGGGCAGTTTTACCAAGGAACGATGAAATGAGACCATCAATGCGGGCAGTTACTAGCGGCAAGGAAAGGCATGAAGCAACATGGTGGGCAGTTATGGTCTTGCCCGACCCAGGCGGCCCATAAATCAGAAGCGTTCGTGTTGGTTCAATATCGACTTTTTTGAGTGCATCGATATTTTTCCATTCTTTGATCATGCCGTTTATAGCAAATTTTGCATTGGCCGTTAGGAGCGGCGCCTTGAACGCCCCATCATCAAAAGTAATCGTACAAAGTTTTGCACCTGTTTCACGATCAACTGGCGGATAGGTTTCTGCGGTCAGACGCTCACCAAGAACTAGATTTCGGGAAAGCTGAACGCTGGTTGGCTTCAATTCCTTTGTTGCTGATGTAGAGTTTAACAAACGATCAATTGTGTTAACATTATTAGTGTCTTTGGCCTTTTTTAAACGCGACCGGAGACGAATAACCTGTTGTTTGAAAGCATCTCGTTCACCAGCCAAGCCATGACGAACAAGACTTTGTATTACTGCAAAGTGTTCCATATATAGTTTTATATTATTAATAAATGATAAATATTATTAAATTATACCAAATAATATTGTAAATATGTTATAAATATGATACTATCATTAATATTATTATTAATTGGAGTTTATCATGTCAACAAACAAAGAAGTAACAAGCAAAAGAGCTGCACGTGCAGCGTCAAAAGT
>JAPORV010000014.1 GCA_026710055.1 Aestuariivita sp. | reverse complement strand
AACCGATCAAAACCGTACGATCTATATTACCGGTGGTCGCATTACCCGCACATTGCCCCATTTTTTTTAATCTCTTGGCATTCCTCGGTCAGAAGAGTTTCAAGAGGGCGGCAGAGGCGTTCAATGGTCTCGGCGGCTTCGGCGAATTCCGGGGCCTGGTCCGAGACTTCCATCACGAACTCGTGGATGTCGAGGGCGTTGGTCTGGGGTCTTGGGATTGAGCGATTGCCGCGCAGACGCAGCAGCATGTTGGTCAAGGCATCCAGATTGCCCAAAAGCTTGTTGACATCGAGCCCGGCGAAATCGCTAGCCATGAGGTTCTTCAGGGTATCATTGGCGGCCCAGAGATCCTGCAGTTCGTACTCTTCCCAGAGTTCTTCCATGGCGTCTTCGTCAACAAAACCGAATTCGGTGCGGATCACGGGCTTGGGATGGTCCTTTTATGCGTGCCGGATGTTCACTGTTTGATAGAGGTTGAGGTATTCGGAATACAAGGTCAGAAGGAAAACATGTTTATCGTTTGTTCTTACGGGTGTTGGGACGGGTATACAGATTGAAAAGAAAGACGTGAACGGACACCCGTCGTCCTTCATCTTCTTTGCTTCGCATGGAAATACGCCATTCCCCTTGCTTGGTGCATGACAGAGCATAGAGAAACAGGGCGTGCTTGTGATCGTTCCATCACCGTTCAAACCCGGTTCAGGCCCCGAGGAGACCCCGTATGCTCTTGAATAATGATCACATCCAGATGCTTCGGACGATTGATGCCAAGGCGCGGACCTTGCTGGAGACGGGCGGTCAGGAGGCCCTGCTTGAAGGATCGTATGAACTGATGCTGTTGTTCAAGCCGGTGCTTGATGCGGTGAGTCAACGCGAGCTGGACCGGATGGCGGAGGTGTTTCCCGACGCGGCAATTGCGGACGGGGTGTTCGATACGGAGCTGGGGCGGAAGTAATCCATTATTGCTGTCAAAATTATTAACTATTACGATTTCGACAATGTGTGTAAATTCCAATATTATTCTTGTTTGGGGCAGTAAGAAATGGTGCGGAAACTGTTTGAAGTTGATTGTGTGGATGCCAAAGATTTCTTTTTAAAAAACAGCAGTTATTTCAATGCAGATCTTCCAGATTATTTGAGTTTCGAACCTGTTTTGGCAGACGTTGCGGCAATTCTAGTGGAGGCCGGATTAGCGGAGGACGGAACAACAAAATTCATACAGAAGGGGGCACGATTTGATGGCGTTAATTACGAAATCATTACAAACAAAGATGGACGTTTTGCGTGGCGACCTTTTGAATTGATACACCCCGTGATTTATGTTGCCCTCGTTCATTTACTTTGTTCATCCTCTCATTGGAAAGAGATCACACAACGGTTTTGTTACTTTAAATCGAAAGGCTGTGCCGTACGTTGTTGCAGCTTGCCTGTAATTTCGTCTGATAATCAATCAGACACAGCCGAACAGGTCAAAAACTGGTGGATTACCTTGGAACAGCAATCGCTTCGCTATTCGTTGTCCTACAGTCACCTGCTTCATACTGATGTCACTGATTGTTATGGATCATTGTACACCCACAGTATTGCATGGGCTTTGTACGGGCGAAAAACAGCAAAAAGAAAAAAACATGATAAATCATTGCTGGGAAATCAAATTGATGAATTGATCCGAGCGGGGCGGTCTGGACAAACGAATGGGATTTCACAAGGGTCAGTTTTGATGGATGTTATCGCTGAGCTTGTATTGGGGTGGGTGGATACAAAAATCACGCATGCATTAAGTCAAGGAAAATACAAAGATTTTCAGATTTTGCGCTACCGCGATGATTATCGTATTTTTACCAATAGCGATGTGCAGGCAGAAGAGATTTTGAAATGTATCAGCGATACATTGAGACTTGTTGGTATGCGTTTAGGAGTATCCAAAACCGTTGTGGCGGCCAACGTAATAGAAGGATCGATCAAGCCCGACAAAATGGCGGGAATTCACCTTCATGATATGGATGTTCAACAAGCCAAGACATTGCAAAAGCAATTGCTTCGGTTGCACGCTTTTTGCCGACAGTTCCCGAATAGCGGTGCTTTGCGCCGATTACTGAGTGAATGTCATAGCAAAATTTCTAAACAAAAGGAAAAACCGGAAAATCTTGAAGTACAAATTGCCATTGTAACGGACATTGGTAGAATTTCTCCACAGGCATTTCCGGCAATAGCCGGTATTCTCAGTCATCTTATTTCGCTTGCTGATGATGATGAAAAAAAGAAGTTCTGGGAAAAAGTGCGTTCAAAAATGCAGAAGGTTCCGAATAACGGGTATCTTGATATTTGGCTGCAGCGTGTTATAAAACCTTTGGACATAACATTTCAAAGCAAAGAAAAAATATGTCAAATTGTGGAAGGTCAGGTAGTACCATTGTGGAATAATCAGTGGTTGGACAGTCAACAAGAACTTGTGGCGGCGGTTGATGCTTCAAAGCTTCTGATTAAAGATCCAAAATCCATGCCGGAAGTTATTAAGCCGAAAGAAATAGAGCTTTTTACCAAAAGTGCGAGATATGAAGGATCTGGATAAGAAATGAGGTGAAGAGTGTTCGATGCGGAGCTGGGGCGGAAATAGTCTGTACAGCTCGGGCAGATAGCCTCATCTCTTTCTTGACTTTCGTTTTCGCGTTCCGGTAACGTTCCCGCGTCAATAAATCACAAACTCGGCACTGCGCCGGGTTACTCGTTGAATACGCCAGACCCGGCACGGGGGTTGCTCCCTATTGTCTTGGCTAATAGGCGAAAAACATCTTCTTTTTGTGATTTGTTGACAATAGCCCGGCACCTGCTGGGGCTGTGTCGATAATGTCCGGGAGGATGTCTATGGTCATGTATGCGTTTGTTGGGTTGGTGGATTTTTGAGCGGTGGGTCTTGACCCGGTTCCCGACAGACTTCCATGCCCATTCAGGAAAATGCCCTCAATGCGGCCCTTGCGGCTGCTCGGGCCAGTCATAATCTCCACGCAATTCCGGAACAGACGCGAAAGACGACCAAGGGCAAGTGCTGTGATGTGCAGATCCGGCGCCGGCACGGGGATCGGTACTTCACGGCCTTGGAGTGCAAGATCAGCCAGACTTCCATCCAGCGGTCGGCGGCGGTCAAGAATGCCCAGCGCTGGTTGAAGGAAAGCGATTGCTGGAACGCCCTCGCCCTGTGTTACCCCAAGACGATGGCCGAGGACCGGGTGGACCCGCCCCATCGGATCCTGGAGCAGGTGGACGATCTGATGATTGTCAGGGTCAACCAGGCTGGACCGTTGGGCCGCTGGCACAAGGATCATCTCGCCGATCTGGCGATGCTGGCCAGTGATGTCGGTGCCATCACGGATATCCTGCAGGGGGCTATTCTCGCGGCCAGCGACCAGATCGATTTGATGACCGGTCAGGCTCTGGCCGAAATTCTGCACCTGCCATGGAATCCGAAACAAGGGTAGGGGGTGGATCCGCGACCGGCCTGTATCGCGTGCCTGATCCCGGTCAATATGGCGCTCCTGCAGAACTGGATGCGCAGCGAAGGGGTGCCGATCCAAGACCTTGACACCTTGTTGCAGGTCCGTACCGCGCGAAACAAGCAGACCGCCTTGCTGGATAAATAGACGCGGATTCAGGTCGTTGATTATGCGCCGGTCGTGGATCCGGCCCTAGCCGTGATCCAAACCTTGCTGGTGGATCATCATACTGAACGTCTCTTTGACATCCTGATTGAGGCCGTGCTGGAGTGCGCGCCCCGTATCCGCGGCCTGCAGCTTGATCACGCCGGTCCGCTGTATCATGGGCTGTTGTAGACGGCGCGGTATGACGGGTCTTTCTATACCAGCCCCTCCGCGGCGGTTCTCCTAGTCGGTCTGGCCATGCCGTCTCGCTGGACGCCGGATCCGAGATGCTTTTAAGCCGGCGACCCAGCGCCAGAATCCCGATATGCGGGCGCTTTAGAATCGCAAGTCAGGCCGGCAAGTCACGATGCGGACGGGGCCGGATACGTTTTTGGTCGCAAAACCCGGCAAGGAGAGCTACGCCCGTCATCTGTGGCAGAAGCAGAGGTATCTCCTGCTGGCTAATCGCCTGCGGCTGAATCTGACACCGACGTCGGCGGTGTATTCGGAAGACCCAATTCTGGGCTCTGCCTTTGTTCCCGTCCGGCCCCTTGATGCAGATCCTGTACGGATCAGTAAGGCTTGATGCGTGTGGCTGAACTCTACATTCGGTATCTTTGCTGTCCTCAATACGCGGCAGAAGAACCTCACCTATCCGAGCTTCTCCCTAAACGGCTTGCGCATCCTACCGGTGCCGCGCCTAGACGATTATTAGCAATTCCCGCTAGAATATTTCTTCTTTTATTTTCATCTATTTACACAATTTAAAAAAATTATTTTTCGTAAAATTTTTGCACCAAAATTGAGACTTTAATGTTATTTTCGGAACATTTTTTTCTAGTTTTCTCAAAGACTTAGAGTTCGAATGACACTCGTTATTATTCATCCGAGTTAGCGGGAATGACTGGACGATTGTGACCTGATCTTGATGGTGGATGTCTATACCCGCTATGCTGATACTCCTCTGAAACCGTTACCCGAGATTCACACCGATCCCGTCCGCCATGCGTTGGACGACGCGGTTGCCAAGGCCGTTCCCGGTCTGCCCATTGATGCACTGGATCGCTACCGGCGCGGGATTGCTTTGGAGCCCAGCGTGACCGCCCGGAAGGAACCATTTCAGCTGGTCTGATTGGTCCCGTCGCCTTTTTGCATAAACGGTAATCAGTGCAAAGGCCGCGAGACGATGGCGCAGTCACCGGTTGGGCAGTGATGTTTGTTATTCAAAGTCTTCGGGCATTGTTTTCCGCATCGGCCCATGTTTCAAACCCATCTTCCAAGTCCCATGTTTTTGCCAAACGTTTTAGAAGTTCGTACCGACGGTTTTCAATATCGACGGGTTTCCATGTTTTGTATGCATCTATTTCTTTTGTGAGTGTAAATGGAGATGAGTTGCCCGGGACAAAATATTTTTTCTTTTTTAGGTCAAATTCGTAATTTTGTGCCGCCGAATTTTTTCGACGATCAAGCAACACCAAATTGCCTAAAGAATGAACCCATTGTTTGTGATCCTCTTCGGTAGGAAACCAGTCTTGCCATTGGGACTGTTTTTTGATCGTTTGAGGGCAAACATGTTCCACTGAAATTGTCTGGTAATTGTAGTGAGCCGATGCATCTGTTGAAGCTTGATCTAGACGCAGTAAAATGGGTTTTACGACGGAGGTTGTTCGATATATATCGCCACCGAGTTCTCTGAAAAGCCTACAAGCCTCTTCCCGCGTAATGTCCAAACCGGAATCTTTATGATCATCTTCCTTACAAAGATCCAAGATAGTCAGCACTTTTGCATAACGTGATATGCGTGTGTTAATATTCGCCCGTATGACAAAGAGATAGTACGCTAATCGTTCAAGCTTAAAGATGAAATCAGACACATTGTAGGATGTGTTTCCGTCGTTGTATTGCTTTAGGCAGAGGAGCAGGGGTGGGAGCCAGTCTTTATTGTCAAGACGGTTAAGTGATTGCATTAAATCTGCGATTTTTAATCCAAATTCACTTTGGATTTTGACCTGATCAAGTGATAGCAAAAATGCGTCTGCATAAGGGTTAAGAGTCTTGTTGATGAATTCTGAAGGCTCACTTTTAAACGTTGAAACGTCTTCAGGAAAACTTGTTTCGAGCGCTCTGCGTGGTTTTTCCCGTTTGTAGATCATCCGGATATGCGTAAACAAATCGTTGAATTTATCCCGGCCTAAATTGGTTTCGATGTCCTCCCAATCTTGGGACAGTTTATCTTCGCTGTTCGCACCGGCCTGTTTGAGCAGATCGGCCTTGAGGATGTCGGTGGCGGATAGGTCTAAACCCCGTGCATTCAGCACCGTGAAAATGCGTCGTGCGGCGATAGGTGTAGAAACCTCTACAATTACCAGATAGCATTTTTGTAAAATAAATTGCAGTAATGCACTGCGTTCTGTTTCATGCATCTTTTTAAGTTTGGTGCGAATGGTTTGAGCGTTTTGTAGGATACGGATTTTTGAATCTTCGGATAAATTGATAGGAACGCAATTGTTGGTAGCACCGCATTTTTGAATATGTTGTTCAAAAAATGGTTGGTCTTTGTCTCTGAGTTCAAGGCGGAGCGTTTCGGGAAGGCCTTTGTCTTCGTTGGCTTTTTGCTTGATAAATTCTGCGCGTTCCGATTGTTTGATTGGGTCTTCGGTCAGATCGCGTATGACGCTGAATAGGATGGTTAACGTTGTGAGACGTTGCTGACCGTCAATGACTTTTGCATCCGGGTTGTCGGGTGTCTTGACCAGAACGATGCTTCCCAGAAAATAAAAATCGTCGGAAGGGTTGTTTGCTTCCATTGCATCTTCAAGGTCGGCGAGCAATTCCTCGATATGCTCTGTTTCCCAGGCATAGGGGCGTTGATAGGGGGGAATGGTGAATGCATAATCGTTGGAAAAGACATCCATGATCTTTTTCTGGGCTGCTTTGATGTCAAGCGGCGGATTATTGGGCATTTAATTTCCTTTGATTGACCGCCAGACGTGTCAAAGAATGGAGTCGGTAAATTTTCTATTTTGGCTGGAAGTTGAAGGGTTATGAATGGTCTGATCGAAAAAATATCATCTTACAACATCTTCAACTATCTTTTTCCCGGTGTCCTGTTTGCAGTGATTGTAGATAGTGTCTGTAAAAAAACCTAAAAATCAGTATTAAAATACTGAATAACTTGACTCTTTTGTCGTTTGTCTCTGGCGAAGATTGCGGGTATTTGGTACAATATTAGCAATTACACCCAAGATTTGCCCCAAATCAGCAAATCTTCGCCAGAATCTCTCGAAAGAAAGGTCACATTATGCGCACATCCTTCGCCATACAACCCCTTCTTGGTAATACCGCCACCCGTCAGCTCACCTTCGACCCTAACTCCCGCGATGATACC
>JAPORV010000120.1 GCA_026710055.1 Aestuariivita sp. | reverse complement strand
AGAATGAAGCCCCACCTGGTCATCAAGTGGTGTGGAACGGGTATTTTCGGTTGAGCATGGGGGCTCAGACGCTGGAGCGGTCGATTCGTCAGGGTGACTTGAGTGCACAGAAAAAGCTACTTGTCTAGTAAAAAAATGGCCAATGGGCAGAGCGCGACACAAAGCTACTATAGCGGCTGGTCTCAAGTGCATCTTTGCTGGTGAGGATGTGGTCGAGGGGCGCGCAAAGGCTCTTGAATTGGCAGAGCAGTTGGATAAGTAGGCCGATCGTGCACTGGACTGTTCAGAGAACGGCCTAGAAGACGCGTTGGCGGTCTATGCTCTACCAGCAAAGTACCGTCGGCGTCTCAAATCCACAAACATACAGGAGCGGCTCATTCAGGAGGTTCGGCGCAGAGAACGCGTGATCCAGATCTTCCCAAACGAAGGCTCTGTTCTGCGGCTCATCGGAGCGCTCCTCGCCAAATTCCATGAAGAATGGCAGTAAGAAAATAATTTGATATAGCCGAGTATCACAAATGGCGCATCCACAAGAGAGCGGACGAAAATGTCGTCATCATGATCGAAGCGTGACACCTAACAACAGCAAATTTACAGCAAACTTTGGACTTGACCTACTGCGAGCGCAACTTTATAAATCTGGTAAGTGATTATGTAACCCTTACAATCCATTCTGATGAGACAGAAATATGTTTGATGGTTTGGTTCAATCCAATAGTCTCCCAAGTTCCTGTCTATACTATTTTTATGGAGAGAAGCACTGCGCAACTCCGTATTTTTTCTGAGGTTTTATGCCTACTTTTATTGGGAAGAGTGTGTTTGAGTAATAATTGAAGGAAGGAAATCTTTAGATTATTGATGTTGAAATCCATGATCCGCGCATGCGTGATCTCGTGTTGCAAAGCGCAGACTTAACCCGTGTGCATAGTGGAATGCTGTGGGCTGAAGGACCAGTTTATTTCCCTGCCGGGGATTATTTTTTGTGGTCGGATATTCCAAGCAACCGCCTTTACCAGTGGTTGACAGACGGTGCTGTCCGGGTGTTTCGCTTTGATAGTCACAATACTAATGGAAACACTCGAGATGATCAGGGCAGGCTTGTCTCATGTCGGCATTTGAGCCGCTCAGTGGTACGCTTAGAGCATGATGGATCAGAAACGGTATTGGCTGATCATTTTGACGGCAAGAAGTTGAATGCGCCGAATGACGTCGTTGTGTCGAGTGATAGTTCAATATGGTTCACAGATCCTACCTATGGGATCATGTCAAACTTTGAGGGTCGTCGAGCGAAGCCAGAGCAGGATTGTTGCCGTGTCTATCGTATCACACCAGATGGGATTATTTCTGTAATTGATAATCTACAGAAACCCAATGGTTTAGCTTTTTCTGGTGATGAAGATCAACTGTATGTTGCTGACTCAGCACGGTCTCATTACGAAGATGGAAATCACCATATCTTTGCCTGTGTACATGACAATGGAAAGTTATCGCAGCCAAAGCCTATTTTTGAAATTGAACACGGTGTACCTGATGGTCTGCGAGTTGATGAGTTTGGCCATATTTGGTGCTCATCTGCACGGGGAATTGAGGTCTTGGATGCAAATGGTAACCATCTCGGATGTCTCAAGGTGCCAGAAGCGGTGTCTAATCTCGAATTTGGTGGACCAAAAGGGAACCGCTTGCTGATTACCGCATCCCGATCCGTCTATTGCACTTATCTAGCAGTGTCTGGAATACGATTTAAATGAAGAAGAACAGTCTAACGAAGGAGAAAACCAATGACTGATGAGACGAAGAAAACGGAAGGACTTGACCGCCGAGCTTTTTTTTCTGTGGCGGCACTGGGAGCTGGTGCGCTTGCTACCAGCACTTTGCCAGAAATGGCTGGCGTACACGGTAAAGCTCACGCTGCCTCTCATTCCGGCAGTATCAAGATGGCATTTATCCAGTTCGTAGCTCATACCGTTCCTGCAGCATGGAGCAAAGGTATTGAGGATGTGCTGAAAGACCAACCCGGCGTGGAATATCAGTTGCTTGATGGTCAGGCCAAAGCTGAGATACAGGTCAGTCAGATGGATACGCTTATTAACAGCGGTACCAATGTTATTTTCCTTCAACCTGTAGATTCAGTAGCATTGGCTCCGTCAATAGCACGGGCTAAGCGTGAAGGTATTTCGGTTATCACATTAAACATTGATGCTACAGAGCCACACGCAGCCCATGTGGAAATGAGCCATTATCTTGGTGCCAAAGATATAGCAAAAGCAATGGGTGATAAGATGGGCGGTAAGGGAAAGGTGGCTATATTGAATGCACCTCCTGGTATCATCATTCGCGATCAGCGTGAACAAGGCTTTATCGAAGGTTTGGCAGAACACCATCCTGGAATTGAAGTTGTTGCTAACCAGGTCGCAGATTGGTCACGAAAGAAAGCGCAAGATGTTTTCACCACTATTCTTGCATCCAACCCCGATGTGACTGGAGTTTATGGTGTGAATGACTCTATGGCGCTTGGAGCGGTTGATGTAGTCAAGCAGAAGGGCATTCTCGACCAGTTGACTATCTTTGGCAATGACGGAGAGAAAGATGCTTTAGCCTCCATCGAGGCAGGTGAGTTGGCAGGGACCCAATACACGGATGTATATCAGCAGGGTCGTTTTGCTGCTGCCGCTGCGACAGTCATAGCAACCGGAATGGTCTCGGCCCGTGATTTTGGTGAACAAGGCCATCTTTTGATGCCATATACAATTGCTACAGCTGAAACGGTGGGTCAAATTAAGCCGGAACAGCGTTGGTAAGTTACTTAAATTTGGCGCGCGCATGGTCTACATGCGCGCCCTATATGCGCGCCCTTTTGTTTTTATGAACTTAACTTTCATGCGTAGCGCTTTCTCTTCTAATTTAGTTATTGTTCTTCTCACCGTAGGAATGTTTGCTTTTTTCTCGGTAACGGCAGCTCGTTTTTTCACGTTTGCGAATATTGAAAATCTTTTAATTGGTTACTCTTTCCTTGGAATTGTTGCAGTCGGCCAAGGTTTGGTCATCATGGCTCGCGGTATCGATCTAAGTGTTGGTTCTATTGTCGCACTTTCGGCAATGGTGTTATTTGACGCGATCATGATTTTTGAAATCAACGGTATATCAGCAATCGCTCTGGCACTTTTAGCGGGAACGCTATCTGGGATTTTGAACGGAATATTGATCGTTTTTCTTCGTCTGCAACCGTTTATAGCAACCTTGGCGACGCTTGCTGCTTATCGAGGATTGGTTTTTGCTATTTCAGGTCGCCAGCTTTTTCCAGAACTATCATCGCAGGCAATTCGTGATCCGGCAGTGCGTTGGTTTGGCGATTTCATTGAAATAGACGGATGGTTCGGCAATCTCATTCCTTTGCCCTGGATACCATCTTCTTTCTTTGTGTTGCTCATTTATGCAGTATTGGTTGCAATTGCTTTGTGGCGTACACAATGGGGCATGAACCTGCGCAGCTATGGCGGTAATCCCGAGGCGGCGCATTTGGCGGGGCTTAACACCAAACGATTACTAATTTCTGTCTATGCCTTGTGTGGATTTTCGGCAGGACTTGCTGGTGTGATTCTTGTTGGACGTTTTACTACAGCAACCGAAGCTCTTGGTTCAGGAATGGAACTTACAGCGATAGCTGCAGCCGTGATCGGGGGGAGTGGTCTTAAAGGAGGTACAGGTGGAGTAGTTGGACCAATTTTTGGTGCATTTCTTTTAGGGATTATTCTGATCGGATTGACGCTGCTCGGCACTTCACAATTCTACCAACAGATCCTTACAGGTGTAATCTTAATTGCTGCTGTGGGTTATGACCGTTTCATGACTGTTCGGAGGGCATCTGCATGATCTTGCTGCACGCCTCCGGCGTTTCCAAGATTTTTGGCACGTTTGAAGCTCTAACGCATCAAGATTTCAGATTGAACGCAGGTGAAGTACGGGCTCTTATTGGTAGCAATGGTGCAGGTAAGACTACAATGATTAAAATTCTGACTGGAGCGCACAGGCCGACCACAGGGTCGGTGTACGTTGAGGGTAAGAAGTTGTCAGGTGGCCCTGCTGGGCACATTACTAGTGGTATCGCCTGTATCTATCAACACTCCAGCTTATCTCCCAATCTCAGTGTAGCCGAGAATCTCTTTCTCGGTAACCATCCATGTGGTTCATTTGGTTTAATCAGCCGTCGCGACATGTTGGCGAAAGCGCAAACGCTAATTGATACCAATGGTACGAAAGTCTCTCCTCTGGCTTTGGTGGGTGATCTGCCTACCGTAAAACAAAAGGAGATTGAAATCCTCAAAGCCCTAGCACTTGATGCAAAAGTCATCTTGATGGATGAGCCAACAGCTTGGCTGTCCTTTCCTGAAGTAGAGCGTCTTCACGCGACTATTCGTCAGCTAAAATCTCAAAACATGGCGGTGGTCTATATTAGCCACATTATGGATGAGATATTTCGCGTTTGTGATACGGCTAGTGTGCTTCGCGATGGAGCCTTAGTTTGGGAGGGCGCAGTTGCGGATACCGATCGAGCGCAAGTGGTAGGTCACATGCTAGGACCTGGACAAAAGGATACAGTGCGACACACCAGCGCAACGGATGTTGGTCGAGAGATCTTGTCCGCCCGGAACTTAACCCGTAACGGTTTTTTTGAAGACGTCAATCTCAGCCTCCGAGAGGGCGAGATTTTGTGTTTGACCGGATTGATAGGTTCTAATCGGACAGAAGTGGCACGCTGTCTCTTTGGAGCGAATCAACCGGACAGCGGAACGATCGTGTTGCGCGGACAACCTGTAAGAATTCGATCACCACGTGAAGCTATGGCACTTGGAATTGCCCTTGTACCCGAAGACCGGCGACAAGAAGGACTGTTTCTGGCGCATGATATGGCGGAAAATCTACTTGCTGCTGCACTCCCAGAGTTCTTGCGCTGGTTTCTTTTGCAAACAACGACTATGTTTCAGGCAGCTTCAAGCAAGATTGCTGCGCTAAATATCCAGCCACCTGACCCTAAAAAGACGGTGGGCACACTCAGCGGCGGAAATCAGCAAAAAGTCTTACTGGGCAAATGGTTGGAAACAGCGCCTCAAATCATAATTCTTGATGAGCCAACCGTGGGAGTAGATGTTGGAGCGAAGAATGACATCTATCGCGCTATGCAAGAGTTGAAAGCCAAAGGCGCAGCTATTTTAGTGGTGTCATCTGACGTGGAAGAGGTTCAGTTGATTGCGGACCGTATAACCATTATGTCAAAGGGCCGTATCGTGCAGGAGATGGCCCCTGACTGTTCTCACGAAGAGCTTGTGGAGCAGATCAGCGGAGCAGCCGCATGACTCACAATCTTAGTTCATATGCCTTACCATTAGCGATTGTCTCGACTGCTCTGATTGTTGGCGCGTTTGAGCCAGCATTTTTGACACTCGAATCTGCAATCTCTGTAGTTCATCGTATGGCCATCATTGGGATCATGGCCATCGGCATGACTTTTGTGATTATGACTGCTGGTATAGATTTGTCCGTGGGGCCTACCTTAGCTCTATCTGGGCTTGTATCTTTCTTCTCCCTTCAGGTGGTAGGTATTCCTTTACCATTTGCTATTCTTGCGGGACTTTTGTCTGGTGCTTTTGTCGGAGCAGTGAACGGTTTTGTTGTAGCGGTATTCCAACTGCCTGCAATTATCGTGACACTAGGCATGCTATCGATAGTGCGTGGCTCAGCATTGATCCTTGGCGGACCAGCCCTGCACCAGATCAGCAATATGCCCGCCTATAGTTTTATTGGTACAGGTTCCGTCTTGGGTGTCCCTTTATCAGTCTGGTTATTCGCTGCAGTTGCAGGAGTAGCAATTTGGGTACAAAGATATACGGCTTATGGGGTGCGCGTTTCATCCTTAGGCGACAATCCAACAGCAGCGCATCTGTCTGGTTTTCGCACTCGACTATTGACATTCTCTACTTATGTCATCTGTGGCACTTGTGCCGCTCTGGCAGGTATAATCGAAAGTACACAAGTTTATACAGCATCTGCAAATTTTGGTGAATTTGGCACAGAACTTGATGCGATCTCAGCTGTGATTTTGGGGGGTGCAAGTCTCTTTGGCGGCAAGGCTTTTGTCTACAAGACGGTACTAGGTGTTCTGTTTCTGGGCATCATAAATAGTGGATTGAATATTCTTAACGTGCCGATAGCGGCACAACTGATTGTAAAAGGCGCAATTATTGTTGCTGCTTTAGCCTTAGCTTCATGGAGAAAAGTTTAAATATTTGGTACACACAAGGACGCCTAAGCGGGAAAATATTTTTTTAGCGCGTCATTCAGTTTTGGTGTTGACGTGCTCGGCTCTCCAAACTGGTCATCCATGCTCCTTTGCTTGTTCAGCAGCGCGGCACCAATAGCTTTACACGTTCATCGCGAAGAGTGTTGCGTGGTGGACAAGCCTGCCTGCGGCCGCAGATGGGCATTGCCAACTTATTTAGCCGTACTTGAATGTGGCCTGATCTGTTTGTGTCAGGCCGACATTTCGAGAATGTAGTCCCCCCAGAGATCGAAAGCATCGGCCCTGGTGTGACATTATGAGAGAGCAGTGAGTTGATAACGGGGGGGGGGGCGAAAGACAGTGTTGATCTGATCGTGATTGGCAAGGAACCGTTTCGCTTGCCTAGGGGAATTGAAACGCCCCATGACGTTTTCGGGTGGGTCTCTGCGATTCTTCGATCCGGTTATTTAACCCTTTCTGTACACGGCGATCTGCACCCGGCACAAGATCGCGGAGTGGCTTGCAATAGCTGCGTAACTTGTCTGTGATAACAACATGAGGGTCACCAAATTGCGCGATTAGTCGTTTCAGAAAACGCCGGGCCGGCTTAGCGTATCGACCAATGGCATTTCCTAAAGAGGATATACTCTTCCTGATAAAAGGATGTCTATTTTTTTGAAGTGGCTGTCGTTTGATTGACGTAGTGATGTGCGCTGTGCCTCTGGTGTGGATTGTGAGCGTTTCCACGTGTTGGCGGTTTTGCGGGAGCGCCGGTCA
>JAPORV010000340.1 GCA_026710055.1 Aestuariivita sp. | reverse complement strand
TGGATGAACGCCGTGGAGGGGTTCTTCTCGAAGCTGGTGCGGCAGAGGCTCAAGAACGCGGTCTTCGACTCGCTTGACGCCTGCGTCGCGGCTATCGAGGGCTGCATCGAGCACCACAACGCCAGGGACGCCCGCCCGTTCCGGTGAAGCCGCGGCCCGGAGGATCTCGTGGAGTCCTAGAAGCGGGGTCACCGTAGGCTCCAGGAAATGGAATTAAATGAATAAATTTAAGCACTAACGGGCCGACTTGTGCGGTTCAGGTGGCTTGTCCCTGTCCGCCCTGCCATCCGGACAGTCATATTCAATCAGGGGAACCGCCAATGGCACACCGTCCCCGTTCACAGCAAAGGTGCCGTGCATGGGAATGCCCGGCGCGCCTGCGGAGCCTTTCGCGCACGAGATCGCGCCCAGACCCGCGCAGGCGCCATGTGTCGCGAAGTTCAGGTCAGACCCATCCCTGAACCGGCAAGGCCGTTTTCGCCCCTCCGATCCGACACGGGCTCCGCTCCCGATAAGCCGCCGGCGTGAACGCCTCGGTGTCGGGCCGATCAATCATGCGACAATATCCGATCACGGCCGCCTCATCGCCGCCGGCCGCGGAAAAGGTCTTTGACGGTGCCATGGCCTGTATCCCTGCCGACTTGACCAGCCGTTTGACAAGAGGCTTTGCGAGCGGCGCGTCCCCAAATTCATTTGCCGCCCAGACGTTCATCGCCAGTCCTTCGCTCGGTGCCAGTATCCGTTTCGGCCGGGGCGGGGGCGCAACGTCCGACACGGGAACACCCGGCCGCGCCCGGTCGTTTGGCGCGGCGGGCAAACGCAAAGCCCCCCCTAGGACCCCATGATCCGAGTTGATCACATACCGCAGTTGCCGACCCCCATGCCGCACCGCCCCTTGCGGATGCCCGTCATGCGGCAACCGCGCCAGAAGACGCGCCTCGGCCTTCGTGTCGACCAACTGAACCGCCAATCCCGACACCCCGTCAACACGGTCGGGGACATCAGTCGCTTGCGGTAGCGGTGTCGACAGCATCAGCGGGCGGGAGGACGCCGGCTTGCGGGCGGCCCCCCCCCGCGGGGGGGGGGGAGCTTGATCCGCCCTGCGGTCTCCAGCTCTCGCAGCGCCGCCGCGTGGTGGCCATTCCCCGGGGGCGGACCGCCCTCCGGAACCCGAACCGGCAGGCTCCTCCCCGCCGGAAGCCCCCGCGGCGGCGCCGCGCCATGGCCGGTCTTCATGTCGCCGAGCCGCTTCCGGAACCCCGGTGCCGCCGGATTGCTGGGCGATGTCCCGCACGGCCGCAAAAGCCCCGCGACCGTGGCCGAAAGCCGAACCCGCTCCTTCACCAACCGCTCCCGCCACCGCGCAAGCCGGCGAAGAAGCCGCTTCGCGTCCTCCCCGGCCATCGCCAGAACCCGAACCGGCGACATCGCGTCCAGATCCCCGCCCTCCAGCCCGCGCGCCTGCCAAAGCTTTCCCAAAAGACCATCCGCGTCATGAGGCCCAGGCCCGCGCGGCCCGCATCCAATGCCGCGAATGCCGTGATGGCCCTCCCCTTGAAGGGGGTAGTCGGATTTGCCGTGCCGGTCTCCCTTCAATCGGCGAGGGCAGCCGTCAAGGGACTATCCACCGCAACATGTTGACTGCAACACATCCAATGGCACCGAACCGTCGCGAGGATGGGAGCGGGAGACCACGACCCTTCCGGGCTCCGGCATCGACGCTGGCGGGAACACTCCGAACATCCGCCAGGGCGAGAGCGACCTCGCCGCCACCGAGAAAGGGGCGGGCGCCGCAAGGTCGCTCTTGCGGGCGTCATGCGCGGGCCGGTCGCGACCGCCGGCGCTCCGCCGCGGAACCGGAGACTGCGGTAGGAACGGATGGACGACAGCACCGCTTGAGATTCGGGGGCGGAAGCCTCCCGCGCGCCCGTCGAACCGTCTCCAGACCGGTCAGCGCGTCCGGACGGCCGCCCGCACGTGGACGGGGCTGCGTCCGGATTGCGGGCAATCGACTCCGGATCCGAAAAACCGCAAAAAAGACCAAATTCCCGCTTGACTCAAAACATGGATGCTTTTCCATCGGTTTTTTTTTAGCGCCCGGTCACCGGGCGCCGGTGATGCCTGTCCGGAATCTGGCGAATCGGACCGAATTCGGGCCTGAATTGCTTGAAATCAAGGGAGCCGCAGGAAAAATTGGGAAACCCGGCCTCAGACCCTTGAATTTGCCTTTCCATTGCCGCATGACATGGCAAATGCTGTTTTTGCCGCCACAGTCGCCGTTAATTTTGCCAGTGGTTCCCGTGTGCAAAATCAAGTTTATATGTAAATTTTACTGGATCCAATCCCATATGTTTTGCGTATTCCAAACCAATGAAATTCATTACATGTGCAGAACTAGATATTTTGACCAGAGATCCCAGTATATGTTTTTCTTTAACATATATTCTTTTTCGACAGGCATTTAAATCAATGAATGCTATATTAAAACCATCCCCAACTTTATTTACCAAAATATTGCTATGGGTTAAATCATAGTGAAAAATGCCGCATTTGTGTAGTCGGAAAATAGTATGGGCAAATTCGCCTAGAAACTCCCTATACATGATTTCATTGGTAAAATCGATGCCAAGAAATGGTTTGTGATTAAAATTTGTTTCTAAAAATCTACAAGCATAAAAACCTTGATAAGCACCAATAGGCTTTTGAAATTCGAAAGATGCTAAGGGTTCTGGAGTTAAAATGCCCATGTTCCTTAGTATCATGGCAATTTTTTTGCAATGCCTGGCTCCCATTAAGCCTCGATTGGGCCTTAATCTTCTTCTTAGGGGTATGTACTGGGGGAATTTAAATGCCTTTACTGCCAAATCAATACCCCCCCCCAAACTATCGATTTTAACTTTCTTAACAGAAGAAAAATCAAATGGATTAACATGTAAAAGAACCCCATTTTGTTCAAAATTTTCCGGGATTTCCAATAATTGAGTTTGGATATCCAAATAAGATGGATTTATCCAAGTATAGTTTCGGTAGTGGGTCAGTTTGAATTTCCCCGAGTTTTCCCGCAAAAATCCGGGGAGCCTTTTGGCCTATCCCGCGGCGCGCTTTTTCCATCTCGCGTCCGCTCCGGCGCGCGCTATCTCGCTGCGCCTTTCGGAAGATATGGATACGGACCTTGCGTTGCCGCCGATTATCCCGGCGTTGCGTTTGGATATGTTCACCTGCTTGACTTCGTCTTCGGCTTCCCCGGTGGCAAGGTCCACTACCAGTTTTCCCAACTGGTTGGGGTCGCGCGGTCTGTCCGGTGCGCTGTTCATTTTACCCTCCTTTGTTCTTTATAGTAAGATATTTTCTACTTTAGGCGTTGACAAGTCATTATTTCAAAATAGTCTGTTTTTGCAATCACCGAGGCACCCATCAAGTCGGTTTGCTCACTGAATATAAATGCTATGTCAATGAGTTTTCCACCCGTGCGAACTTGTGCAAGCACCAGATGAACGATATTATGAAACACACTGGACAAGCGCATGGTCGGCAAACGACTGAAGTGCAAGGATTTGATTGCCGATAACAACAGGCTGTCAAACGGAGCTTGGAATGGGTAATACAAATGAAGCGATTACTACAAGCTTAGTTCGCAAACATTTTGATGGTTTTGGTAGTGATGTAGTTGTTGAAGAACAGCAATCTGCTAATCCTGTTATCAACAAACTATTGAAACACGCATCTAAATCCGGCGATGGTAAGGGATACCCTGATTTTATTATATCATTTCGAGATGAATTTAACTTGATACTTGTAATTGAATGCAAGGCAGATGTTCGCAATCACGCAAGCAGCGAATATTCAAATTCATGTGACCAGCAACTACAAAATCCTAAGGACTATGCTGTAGATGGAGCAATTCATTATGCTTCTTTTCTATCCCGAAAATTTGACGTTATTGCAATTGGATTTAGCGGTGACTCAAAAAACAACAAGACAAGTCATTACCTTCAATTCAAAGGACTTTCGATTTATAAAAAAATAGCGGGTTCAAATTTATTGAAACCTGATGACTACACCAAACTATATTACAGTGACGAAGATAAAATAAGACAAGATTATGAATCCTTGTTTCCATTTATTAAAGAATTAAACAAAAGACTTCACCTTGATAAGATTTCCGAGAGTCACCGCTCATTACTGATTAGTTCGATTTTAATTGCTCTTGAGGATCGTGCTTTTAAGATAAGCTACAAAAATACAAAGGATAAAGATCTTCCAGGGCGCTTGATGGGTGCAGTAACAAGTCAACTTAGAGATGCCGGGATTCAAGAAGAAAGACTCAATGTCTTAAATCAAAAATTTTCTTTTATATCAACTGAACCCGGATTAACCTCCAAAGAAAACGAGTTAAAAATAATAATTAACCAGGTAGATAATGAAATAAACTCATTTGTCAAAACACATAAGTATTATGACGTTTTAAGCGAGCTATATGTAGAATTTCTTAGATATGCAAATACTGAAAAAGGGTTGGGAATAGTTCTAACTCCGCCACATATAACAGAACTTTTTGTTGAGCTTGCGCAAGTTAATCACAAGTCAGTAGTCTATGACAATTGCACTGGAACAGGGGGGTTTTTGATCGCTGCGTTAAGAAAAATGATTAAATCTGCAAATGGAGATTCAAGTATTGAGTTAAAAATAAAAAGTTCTCAATTGTATGGAGTGGAATTTCAACCTTCAATTTATCCACTTGCCGTTTCAAATATGTACATAAACCAAGATGGAAAATCAAATATCTATCATGCGGATTGCTTTGATGATCAAATCATAAAAACGATAAAAGCGAAAAAACCAACAGTGGGATTGTTAAATCCCCCGTACAAAGCTGACAAAAAGAGAGACATTGAAGAATTAAAGTTTGTCTTGAATAATTTGGATTGCCTTCAGCAATCGAGTGTGTGCATTGCCATTCTTCCAATGCAGTCTGCATTGGCCGTTAAGGGAAACGCAGGATACCTTAAAGAGAAGTTGCTGGAGTCCCACACGTTGGATGCTGTGCTATCTATGCCAGATGAGTTGTTTTTTAATTCGAACGTTGGCGTTGTTACTTGCGTTATGGTGTTCACCGCTCACAAACCACATCCTAAAAACAAGCAAACTTATTTTGGTTATTATAAAAATGACGGATTCACTAAAAGAAAGGCAAAAGGACGAGCAGATTACGAAGGCAAATGGGATTTTATTCGACATACTTGGATTGACAATTTCCGGAATCAGAATGAAAAACCAGGGTTAAGCGTAAAGGCACGTATTGATTCAAAATGCGAATGGGCTGCAGAAGCGTACATGGAGACGGATTATTCGGTATTGTGTAGTGCAATGTTTAAAAAAACGCTTTTGGATTATTCATCATACTTGTTCAGTAATCAACTCTGCGATGATGTCTCGAACAAGTCCGTTTTACCTGAAAAATCAATGACTATTAATAATGCTCACTGGCATTCTTTTCAAATTGAAGATTTATTTGAAATAAAAGGATCAAAAACCACTTCGATTCTTGAGTTAGAAGAGATGGGAAAAGGAAAATATCCGTATATTACAACCAAGGCAACAAATAATGGAGTAGATGGATTTTACGATTATTATACGGAAAACCCCAAAAACAAATGCATTCTGACTATTGATAGTGCAGTGATCGGACATTGCAGTTTTCACGACACGGCTTTTTCCGCCTCTGATCATGTGGAAGTTTTGTACCCGAAATTTGCGCTGGATGTTTATATCGGCATGTTTATGGTAACGATAATTAACCTTGAGCAATACAGGTATAACTATGGCAGAAAATGCAGTCAGACCAGATTAAAGAAAGCCAAGATTAGATTGCCATTTAAAGCCCCCCCCCTCGGCAGCCAACCCAGTTTCACATAACCACATAGACTTTGATTTCATTACACAATACATCAAGTCCTTGCCATACTCATATAATATTTATAATTAAATTAACCTTTATGCTTGACAAATACCCGTGAAGACCCCATATATAAAACATGAACAAGCTAGACCGCAAAACACGCAAGCTAATCCTTCGATGCCTGGTCGAGGGAATGAGCATCCGCGCCACGGCAAGAACCGCCGAGGTATCCAAAAACACCGTCGTAAAGCTGTTTGTCGATGCCGCCAAGGTTTCAGCGGAATACCAGGACAAAAAACTGCGCGACCTTCCCTGCAAAAGAATCGAATGCGATGAAATATGGTCCTTTGTCTACTGCAAGGACAAAAATGTGAGGCGCGCCAAATCCGCTCCGACCGAGGCGGGAGACGTGTGGACATGGACCGCAATTTGCGCGGATACAAAGATTATCCCTTCCTGGCGGGTCGGCGACCGCTCCGGCGCAACCGCAATCGAGTTCATGGACGACCTGCGCGCCCGGCTCTCGAATCGGGTTCAACTGACAACGGACGGACACAAGGCCTATTTGGGAGCCGTTGAAGGCGCGTTCGGTGGAGACGTTGACTACGCCATGCTGGTTAAAATTTATGGCGGATCCGCCGGTAAAACGGCCGACAAGCGTTATAGCCCAGCCGAATGCACCGGAATCAAAAAGCGCAAAATAGCCGGGAATCCGGACAAAAGCCACGTGTCGACAAGCTACGTGGAGCGTCAAAATCTGACAATGCGCATGAGCACGAGGCGCTTTACAAGGCTCACCAACGCCTTTTCCAAAAAGATTGAAAACCACGCCCATAGCGTTGCGCTGCATTTCATGCATTACAACTTTTGCCGGGTTCACAAGAGTTTGGGGGAAACGCCCGCAATGAGGGCTGGCGTTGCGGACAGGGTTTTTGACTTGGATGACATAATTGCGCTAATAGATGAAGCGGCTCCGAAGCCAAACCGTCCTGCGACCTACAAAACTCGGGGAAATTCAAACTGACCCACTACCGATCTGCTTGACCGGGTGAACGCGGACCCGACCCTTCGCCGTCCGTGCGGCTGGTCGCGCCGGTCGGAGATGCCATGTGAGTCAGCCGGGCGAGGCGACGTTTTCGCGGGCGTTTGCGGAGTTTGCCGACAG
>JAPORV010000234.1 GCA_026710055.1 Aestuariivita sp. | reverse complement strand
CTCGTTATCTCTTTGCGGCACATCCCTTCGGGGTCTGTGACCCGCGTTTTAAGAGAGAGGCAGCTCCGTGACGAAAGTGACGTCTGGCGGCACCCAACTCGCGGCGCGGATATCAGAGTGATCTACCGTCGTTCAAAGCTGTCGGTTTCTCAGGCTCATCATCATGGTGCTTGCGGACGTGCGCTGTGACATATAAGCCACATAAATTAACCAGTCAATCCATATCAGGGATTAGTATTGCCGCCAATTGGAACTTGGGAACAGATCCCGTCTTTGGTTTCCCAATTCTTTCAAAACTCAGGAATAGCATCAGATACTGAATAATATAGATTAATTATCTTCTTTTGGTTTTCTGTAGATTTTTTTTGGAATTTTTGGAAAAATATCACAAACAATTGTTGTTTAGTGAATGTCATTTTAATAATTTGGTTTGAAATTGAATGGTCGTTTCATACCATCCAACTGAGCTTTACTTAGGTTAATTCGCGGGGAGTACTAAATTAAGGGGATAGACAAAAATTTTCGAACTGCATTGATCAAATTCGGTTACTAAATTATCGTGAGATGAGAATTAGTTTTTGAGATTTTTTAAAAAAAACCGTGTTGATTTGGTCTGATAGAACATCCTGCATATTTTAGCCCAAGCCGATACTTCTTAAAATTGCTGTTCGTGGCGTGGTGTGTCTTTTTTGTGGGAAGGGAATTTAATGAAACTCCAAGGAAAAACTGCAGTCATTACCGGCTCCACTTCGGGAATTGGGTTAGGTATTGCGTGGGCCATGGCGCATGAAGGGGTTAACGTAATCCTTAATTCCTTCACTGACTGTGATGAAGATCATGATATTGCAAATGAGATTGAATTTGCTACGGGCGTGCGAGCGCGATACATTAAGGCGGACATGGCAAACGGAAAAGAGTGTCGAGAGCTAATCCAATCCGCCAGTGCCTGTGATATTCTGATAAATAATGCTGGTATTCAATATGTTGCACCAATTGATGAGTTTCCTGTTGATAATTGGAATGCCATTATTGCAATCAACCTCACCTCGGCTTTTCACACGATCGCCGCTGCTCTACCTTTCATGCGGAAAGCCGGATGGGGACGAATAATTAATATTTCATCAGCGCATGGGCTGACTGCTTCACCTTTTAAGTCAGCTTATATTTCCGCAAAACATGGAATTGTTGGATTAACCAAAACAGCCGCGCTTGAGACTGCTCTTGAACCGATTACTGTTAATGCGATTTGCCCGGGATATGTTCTAACTCCATTGGTTGAAGCACAAATTCCTGATACAATGAAAGAATACGCAATGGACAGAGAAGAAGTAATTGAAAGGGTGATGTTGGCAAGGCAACCCTCAAAGACTTTTGTTGAAATAGAGGAGATTGGAGGGATCGCAGTGTTTCTTTGCTCGACTGCGGCCTCTCAAATTACGGGAACAACAATTAGCGTTGATGGTGGATGGACTGCGTTGTAAAATTGATGAATTTGCATGGTTAATTTAGCAAAATTTATGATTTAAAATGTAACTTTCGTTTTGTAATAAGAGTTTAAATGTTGAACTGACGGCGTGAAGAATTGCTTCACTTTTGACTCTAATTTTGCGAATTTTGTTGTGTTTCAATTTTTGTTTGCAGGTAGATTATGATTAATGAGGAGTTTTCTTTGGTTTTGTTTATGTCCACAATTGTTTAATTTGAAAATGGAGGGCAATCAGTGGCGCTTTTTGAACTTGGACATCTAAAGCCTGAAATTCATCCAAACTCCTGGGTTGCACCGACTGCCAGTCTTATTGGACAGGTTGTGCTTGAAGAAATGGGTTCGGTATGGTTCGGCACAACAATTCGGGCTGACCATGAAATCATACGAATCGGTGCTGGATCTAATGTGCAAGAAAATTGTGTATTTCATATTGATGATGGATACCCATTAACAGTCGGGCAGAATTGTACGATTGGTCATAAGGTTATGTTACATGGTTGCACAATCGGAGCTACTACTCTCATTGGTATGGGTGCGATAATTTTAAACGGTGCGCACATAGGAGAGAACTGTCTTATTGGTGCTGGTTCATTGATTGCTGAGAATAAGGTTATTCCTGCAAACTCGTTAGTAATGGGCGTTCCTGGCAAGATTGTCAGGCAGATCCATTCCAAAACTATCAGAAAATTAGAACAAAGTGCATTACATTATCAGCAGCAAATGGTGCGATACCGTAAGGATTTATTCCATTCTAAGGCGATTTCTGCTGAGGGTTAAATACCTAAGATATTGCAATATTTTTGAGTAATTCCGCCCATTGTCGCTCGGTTGATTAAATCAAGAGATGCATATCTTTGTGCAGAAATACCGCAAGGCCGATTGTGATATGAAGCGATTAATTTTTGACGGTTTAATAGAGGATATGTTATTATGTCGAATCTATTGGCGGTCATTTTAAATGCGATACCTTTTCCAGCCATCTTTGTAGATCAATCTGAGCGAATCTTTTCGGAAAATCAAGAGGCACATAATTTAATTGGAAAGCATATTCATTTTCGACATTACGCGACAATTCTTCGTCAACCGTCAATTTTAAGTAGCGTGGAATCTTGCTTGCGGGACATGCTTCCTAAATCGGCGCGGGTTTTAATTAATTATAACCAAAGAGATAGAATTTTTTTTGTAACCTGTCGCTTTATCGCTGAATCGCAATATGCGGAGCATAGTGGCGTTTTGATTATTTTTCAAGATGTAACCCAGCTTGAAGAAGCTGGAAATATGCAGCGCGACTTTGTGGCTAATGTTAGCCATGAGTTGCGATCTCCCTTAACGTCACTCATTGGGTTTATTGAGACGTTAAAGGGTTCAGCGAGAAAGGATTCAAAAACCTGGCAGCATTTCTTAGAGATGATGGAAGTTGAAACTAATCGTATGAATCGATTGGTGAGTGATTTACTTTCATTGAGTTGTTTTGAAAGCCAGCAACTTAATCTAGACAGTAAAGTGGATATAATGGGCGTGTTAAACTCAACATTACATAGTTTACAGCCGGTATTGTCTGACGCAAAAATTAATTTAAAATTGAAACCAGTAAAGAAGTCTATTGAGATTTTCGGTGATTCGGATCAATTACAACAAGTTTTTTCAAATTTAATTGAGAACGCGGTTAAGTATGGTAGTATTTGTGGGAAAGTTACAATTCGAATTTCAGAGTATGATGACGATGAGGTATTACAGATGTCGTCAGTCCGGATCAGTATTTCTGATAATGGTCCTGGGATTGATCCGATTCATTTACCAAGGTTAACAGAGCGTTTCTATCGCGCTGATAATCATAGGTCTCGGGAACTTGGTGGAACTGGATTGGGATTGGCTATTGTCAAGCATATCATCAGTAGACACAAGGGTCGGTTGTTAATTGAAAGTGAACTTGGTGAAGGTGCCAATTTTACGGTTATCTTGCCAAAATAACAGCATTTTATTTCTGGTAAGCCTATTAGTGCAAATGCCTTTGGGTTTGGGATGAGCAATTCACTGGTGTTTTGGCCAATGGTGTCGATTGATGCAATTTTTTGAGATTGCTGGTGTAAGCGGTATATGAATACTGAAATTATGATTGAAGAATTTCGCGTAGAATAGGGGCAGAATGTATCGTTTTAAACCGAAGAAATTAAGTTATTTCTTTGTGAAACAATAAGCAATTGATTATTGTTTGATTGTTGGTGTAAACACTCCATTACGTGAGTAGAATTTTTTTACGAACGTTTTTTCGAATTTAGGTTCTTTGGGTTCAGCTAACGAACTGACTGACTGATTATTTTCAACAAATTACGCGAAAAGAAAAAGATATATGTCTGACCAACACATTCAATCTGCATTTGATCGTGATCTGGAGTATATTCAAGCAAAAATTATGAAAATGGGTGGATTAGTCGAAGACGCCATTCGACATGGGGCAGAATCGGTTATTTCGCGTGACGAAGATTTAGCGCGACAAGTTCGTCAAGGAGATGCATGCATTGATGCGATCACAGATAAAGTAAATGAAGATGCTGCCCGTGTTATTGCTCTACGTGCGCCAACTGCTGTTGATTTAAGGATCATTTTGAGCGTGATTAAAATTAGTACCAATCTTGAGCGAATTGGAGATTATGCCAAAAATATTGCAAAACGAACAACTGTATTGGCGAAAATTTATCCTGTTGAAGAAAATACAAGATCTCTTCGGAGAATGGCATCTGAAGTTCAATATATGTTAAATGATGCGTTGGATGCTTATATAAAACGGGATTCGAAACTCGCTGAGAATGTTATTGAACGCGACCAAGAAGTGGATCAAATGTATAATGGAATATTTCGGGAGTATCTTACCTTTATGATGGAAGACCCTAGAAGTATAACCCCATATATGCATTTACATTTTGTCGCAAAGAATATTGAACGGATGGGAGACCATGTAACGTCAATTGCCGAGCAAGTTGTTTATTTGGTAACGGGCGAGAAGCCGGATGACGGTCGTCCGAAAGCTGACAAAACTTCATTAGAAAGCGCTACATTACGGAAGTAGGAAGTCAATCAAATTTGATATCCATTTGGATTGACTTTTAGCTACATTCGCATCATTAACCATGCTGTTACCAATTCTGTTACCAATTTTTGTTGATTTGAGACTACATTTACTTTCTTTAATTCTCCTATCAGGATTTAATTTTATTATTTTTCACTCCATTGGCAATTTAAATTTCGAGTATTTATTCACTTGAAGCCTGAAAATACAGTAATGAAAAGTTGAAAGCCAGGATAGAATAGAGCGATCAAAACACTCAGCGAGTTCGATTAAGGAAATTACGATGTATGTTAAAGAGACTTTGAATGACGGGTTGAGACGCAGTTATGAAATTACTGTGCCCGGCGCAAAACTCGAAAGCATGGTACAAGAGAAATTATCAGAGGCAACGGCTGGTTTTTCGCAAAAGGGATTTCGCAAAGGCAGAGTCCCGACGCACATTCTCAAAAAAAAAATCGGAACTCAAACCTATAATGATGCGATGCTTAAATCCATTA
Source organism: Aestuariivita sp. (assembly GCA_026710055.1). Taxonomy (GTDB): domain Bacteria; phylum Pseudomonadota; class Alphaproteobacteria; order Rhodobacterales; family Rhodobacteraceae; genus JAPORY01. Next base: position 2,029 of record JAPORV010000234.1, on the reverse strand, counting down.
ATGAAGCGGTTTCAGACCTATTAAGAAAAAATGGTGATCGACCAGCGTTTAAACCAAACCTGCAATTTAAAAATGATTCATGGAAAGAAGGCGATGATGTACTTGCAGAAGTATATTACGAGAACATTCCCGAAATTCCAGCAATTGATTTTAAAAGTATACAGATAAAACGATTAGCATTTGAGATTCCCGAGGACTTTATTGATCACTTTATAAATGAAAAAAAAGAAGAAAAAAGCGAGAACAAAGAACAGAATGTCATTTCTAATTTAGATGATTCCGATGGCGCGAGTTCGGCCGTTAATGAACACTCTCATGAAAGTGAGGTGGTTTCAAACCAAAATGATATATCAGAGCAATTAATAAAAACTCCATTAAGTGAGCAAAAATCAGAAGAAGCCTCGGATGATGCTCATGAGTTAGGTTTAACGTTAACTGATCAAGATAATCCAAGCATGATGGATATAGGGGCGCAAGGACAAGATCTTGATGCTGACTTTCATGCTGGTTCTGAAAAAAATGTAAGAAAGCAGATCGGTCTAGCGCTTGAATCAAAATTACGATCAATAATTTATCGGAACGAACGCCAAAAAATTATTGATGGTTTGCTTGATCAGTGTTCATTTGATATCCCGCCAACCGTATTGAAAAATGAGTCATTGGTCATTGCAAAACAAAGAGTTGAAGACAAAAAGCAATCAGACAGTAGAGACAACAATGTCACTCCACATGAGAATGATATTCAAATTGCATCTAGAAGGGTAAAACTAGGATATTTATTTCATGCGTTAGCGGCAAGAAGTCGCATTGAAGTGCTGCCCGCTGAGATTGATCAGTTTATTGCCAATATTGCTGGGTTATCAAATATGTCATTCAATCAAGCATCGAAAGAAATTAAGCAGAATGAACAAACAATGACACAGATCAATAATGAAATCCTGGAGAGAAAAGTGCTGAATTATGTTTCGCAATCTGTCACAATCGTTGAAATTGCCGCAAAGGAAGAAGAAATATTTGAGTTACTTTTTCCGACCCCAAAATAGTCGTATACATATAAATAGCACATTCGTTGTTTCATTTCCTGATAATAACCATGTTTTGGTGAGAAATTATTATCATATTTGTTATGTCAAGTTTGGGGTAAGAGCATTAAACTTACTGTTGTAGTTTATGAACTTAGGGAATGCCCTGCGACGGGGTTTTCATGCCAAGGTTTGGGACAATTTTGGTAGTTTCCATTTGCCAATCGGCTTTTTGAAACGCGGTGATGGGAATAATTGGTCCTATCCGCATGCAGTTGGCAATACAGGCGATCGCGTGGTGAGGCTACTTGACATGGAAATGAGAAACACTCTTGAATCCTGTCTTCACCATGAGATGCGACTATGTCACTTCGCTGATAACTGGGCCGAACCTATTTTTTATTGTAACGGTATGGGCTCTTAAATTCTGGCAACATTTTTTGTTTATCTTTTTGGAGAATTTGATGGTACAGTCGTTGATATCAACGGCCTCAACTGTTCTAGATGTTTATGGATCCCTTGAATGCGACGCAATGAAAGTATGATTACAATTGATGGCTAAATTCTAAGATAAGTAACTTCAAATTGTTTTATTGCTCGATGTTCCTGAAAACGGTTCGCAAGGCTAAGGCTGTCTCCTACTGGAAAGTGTTGGAAAATATCCAATCTGCGATCTAAGGATATCTTCCACCCAGTATCGGTAACGATATGACGCGCATGAGATGATCCCGATTCATCGTAATTCCATGAAAAGTCGATACCTGCAATTTGGCACGATGTAACAATTTTATTAAGAAAGTCACGTTGCTTTCCTATATTAGTGTCTGTAAAAAAACCCTAAATTCGATATTAAAACGCTGAAAAAGTTGACTCTTTTGTCATTTTTCTCTGGCGAAGATTGCGGGTATTTGGTACAATATCATCAATTTTAACTAGGATTTGCCCCAAATCGGCAAATCTTCGCCAGAATCTCTCGAAAGAAAGGTCACATTATGCGCACATCCTTC
>JAPORV010000502.1 GCA_026710055.1 Aestuariivita sp. | reverse complement strand
CATCCAGCCCCTGTTTCATGACGGCCACCACCAGAATGTGCCAGAACGTCATGCCGGGGCGACCATTCCCGCGATCAACCTGCTGGCTGTGATACGCTTCAATCAGACCCGGAACCCGTGTCACGGGCGTCACGATGACGCCACAAGGCCTGTCAGGCATAGCAGAGAACTTCGGTATCATCGCGGGAGTTAGGGTCGAAGGTGAGCTGACGGGTGGCGGTATTGCCAAGAAGGGGTTGTATGGCGAAGGATGTGCGCATAGTGTGACCTTTCTTTCGAGAGATTCTGGCGAAGATTGGCTGATTTGGGGCAAATCTTGTGTGTAATTGCTGATATTGTACCCAATACCCGCAATCTTCGCCAGAGAACAATGACAAAAGAGTCAAGTTATTCAGTATTTTAATACTGATTTTTAGGTTTTTTTCACAGATACTAAGGTAATTAAGATGTAAGAGAATTGCTCCAGAAATTCAAGAGAAAATTCAAAGAAAAGAGCGGTCTTCGGATCGCCCCGCGTACGTCTTTTCAGCTATTCATATACACACCGCCTGCGGATTTTCATGCGCTTGCCGTCGATCAGGCAGTCCGCAAAACGTGACCAGCTCGCCCCGTAGGGATGCGGTCCCGGAACCGGCCCGACATACGGCCGCGCCTCGTCGTCCTCGACGGTCAGCGTTGCGAACACGAGTCCATCGAGACGCCAATCCCACTCGCAATCTCCGTCAACCTCATAATCCGCCACGGATGCCATCTCGAAGTGTATGGTCCGGGTCGAATTGGCCGCTACCGGTATGTTATAACTGAAGGTAGCTTGGTCACGTACTCCTATCGCTTCCAAGTAGGCGCCGCTCCATGCGAAGCTGCCTGTGGATGCGACGGTCGTGTCACATCCACGACCGGATCCGCTATTTCTATTCAAGGCTAGAGCCGCAGTTTCGTCGGTGCTGCCATCATTTCTTATGGTCACCGTGAACCGGCCCGTCCGGGCGAAGGGCCTTGCGCCGCTCGAGTGATGACCTCCCTGCCATTCGCAATAGCGGTTATGCGGCGTGAACATTGGCCTTTCCCCCGGCTGCAGGCACTGCCCGTACTTGACGGCGATCAGGCCCCCTTCCGGCAGCACTGCCGGCCCGGTCAGCGTGGCGGTGACCTGCGCGGCAACCACCATAGCCACTAGCGCGGCAGTGAATGTCGAGAATAGACTTCTAGTTAATGGGGGGGGGTAATAGACATTTCATTTATTTCTCCGTAATGGATTTTAAGATTTGTGATATAGTATCTTAAATCAATCACGAGAAATTGTCAATCAATGCGGGAAACTTTTGTCTGGTTTTCTGCTAGGATATTGTCAGTTCTGGAAAAAATAGGTAGGGTAATAGTCCCCCTTTCAAACTACTGAGCCACTTGCAAAAGTCGGCGGCGGATTTCGATTGTGATGGCGGAAGAAAGGGTGTGTTAAGATTTCAGCAATCGCTCCATACATACAAGCCCTCAGAAGCCGATTTATTCGATAAAATCAGCTCACATCATCAATATAATGAGCAAAATATGAACATCTGCACAAGCGGAACCCGTCGACGGCATGTGCCTCGACGCCAAAAACAGAATAAACGGGGCTGTCAGGTGCGCAGTCTTCGTCACTGATCAACAGTCAGGGCGAAAATACCGAAAAATAAATGACAGGCGACTTTCGCCGCACCCCGAACCCGAAGTTGACGGTTAATAGCGTTGCACAAAAACCTGAGGACCTATAGCAAAACACTTTAATGATGCATTAGAAACAATATGAAGCTCAACAAGATGCCATAAAACTGTTTCTAAACGGATTGGAAAAAGGCACTTTACCCCCATTTCTGTATGCTACAACACCTTACCAATAGAGCGAAGGAAAATCGGAATTGATACACATGCACCAGAGCGAGTGAACGCCGTAAATGTCACTCTTGTGTTGATTATTTATAGGGTCCGACAAGATGTTACACAAAGTCTATCATGATGGTTTCTTGTCGAAAATCCCTTCTATTACGATCCGAGCGTCACTAACGCTCAATGCGTCAATTCAAAATATCTCTAACCTCGAGATCGTTTCCGTTCAGATCGTCTTTGGCGATGCTTTAATGGTAACTTAGCATGCATTCCTGCTCTAAGCAGTTCTGTCATTGGATGACTCGAATAATCCTGTTCGTATTTGACAAGTAATTCTCGCAATGCAAAATCGGAAGAAATATTTGATGGAAGACTGAGCGCCCAATCAAGAAAAATCGTCCTGCATTCAGATGAAGAAATATCCTTGATTCGATAGCTCTCATAAATGAGCCCTTTAGGGTCTGACCGAAGTTGATGTTTATTGGACATTTAAATACCTTGATATCATCGAATCAATGATTGTTGCAGTACGCTTGTAACGGCTTTGTAGGTCGACCTTTAGTGACGCAATGTCCTTAGCGCCTGTTACACAACAAAGAAACAACGCGCCTCCCCCCTCTAATTCTTCATCTGAAATGGGATCAGTGGAAAGTAACCGGACTGCAAAAAGTACCTTTAGAAATAACCAATAGCATTCAGCAATGAAGTCGACTTCATCTTGAGTCAACAAATTTGAAGAAAACTTACCTTCAAGAATTGAGACAGGGCTGTCTGATCCTAGTCCTAAAATAAGTGCATTTGCTTGAATAATGAGGTCAATGTCTTGTAATCTCCCTGGTCCATTCTTTGTATCCCATACGCCGATTGGCTTTTTTGCATCTTTAAGACGAACCCGCATTTCCTTAACTGCCTCAATGACAGACTGTCCATTGAACGGCAGTAAAAATAGTTCTCGACGAAAGTTCTCAATTTGAGCAGCGATATCAGAAGAACCTGCAACTACTCGCGCCTGAGTTAGGGCTAAATGTTCCCACACCCACGCTTCGTTACGTTGATAATTAACGAAACTCTCTAAGCTAATAGCGACAGGCCCCTTATTCCCAGACGGACGCAATCGTAAGTCAACAGAATATAGCTTCCCGTGACTGGTAGGAGCACTTAAGGCAGTAATAATTGTTCTTGTGAGCTTCGCAAAATACGTTTGAGCAGTTAAGGGACGCTTTCCACATGAAATATCATTGTATTCAGCGTCGTAGATTAATATTAAGTCTAAATCAGATGTCGCTGTCATTCTCTGTGATCCCAAAGATCCCATACCCAATATTGCCGCTCCACGACCCGGTGGTTGACCATGTTTGATTGAAAATTCCTCAACAACAACTGACCATAACTCACTAATAACGGCAGTTGCCAAGTCAGCGTATTGTTCACCTACTCGCAAGTTATCGACAAGGCCTCTTAAATGATGAACGCCTATACGAAAATGGCGTTCTTTGAACCAAACGCGTGCAGCATCCAATTTTTGCTCATAACTCTCCTCTTGCAACAATATTTTCACTAAATCCGCTCGTAATTGATCAACCGTCGGCCAATCTAAAAAAAAATCTCCTCCAATAACAGCATCAAATACCAACGAATTACGAGAAAGATAATCTGCAAGAGACGGTGAGGTACCTGCGATATCAATAAGTAAATCAAGGAGCAGATGATTCGCTTGAAATAACGAAAAAATCTGAACACCAGAAGGTAAACCCGCAAGAAACTTCTCAAAAACAACCAAAGTTTGAGCAGGATTAGTTGTCTTTACAATACGTGATATTAATTCAGGACGTAATCTTTCAAAAAGAGTACGAGATCGCTCTGTTCGAAATGCCGGAAATGTAAGCCAACGCTCAAGTACTTCTGTTGATATATCAAACACGCCTGAATCATATTCAATTTTTTCATTCCCATAATCAGAAACAAAAAACTTTTCAGTCAATTGATGAACTTCCCTTAATCGTAAATTAAGTGCCGTTTTCAATTCAAACGAATCACAACCCATCAAACAAGCAATTCGCTCGGCACCCTCCTCACCCCTTGGAAAAACATGTGTTTGAGCATCATGTAACATTTGTAAACGGTGTTCAACTTCTCTGTGGGCACAATAGTGATCAATTAGAAGCGTCGCTGCATCATTCGATATCCAACCCTTTTGAGCAAGAGCAGCCAATCCATCAGTTGTCTTTCGACAACGTAAATCCCTATCACGACCACCTGAAATCAATTGGCGCGTTTGAGCAAAAAACTCAATTTCCCGAATCCCACCCAAACCAAGTTTTACATCATGTCCCGCTACATCGATAACATTTGATAATCGTTTGTGATCGCGTATGCGCAATCGCATATCATGAGCATCTTCGATTGCCGCAAAATCAAGATGTTTACGCCAAACAAATGGGATAAGTGTCTTCAAAAAACATTTACCAGCCGCAATATCGCCCGCACAAGGTCGCGCCTTAATAAATGCAGCACGCTCCCAAGTTCGACCAAAACTCTCATAATAACGCTCAGCTGCGTCCATAGACATAACAATTGGTGTAACAGAAGGATCAGGACGCAACCGCAGATCAGTTCTGAAAACATATCCGTTAGGCTTTCGATCACTGAGTATTGAACACATTGATCGAACGACTTTGACCATCGCTGCCCGTATTTGGGGCAAACTATTACGATCATATCGTGTATCATCAAAGAGGAAAATGAGATCAATGTCAGACGAAAAATTAAGTTCATGTGCGCCCATTTTCCCCATAGCTAATACACATATTCCCGCCGCCGACGACAGGTTATCGTCACTTTGCTCCGGTAATTTCCCATGATTGATTAAAGGTGCAAGTGACATATTTAATGCTACACCACAGGCAAGATCTGCAAACTCCGTTAAATGGAAAGTCACTTGGTCTAAAGTCCAAGCACCCGATAAGTCTGCAAGCGCAATCAATAACGCGTGTCTTGATTTTGACCGACGTAATTCAGCAGATAAACTGCCAGGCGTGGAATTAAGTAACAACTGCTGCTCAACAACCAGTGCCTCCTCGGGAGCAGCAAGCGCAAATGGCAACCAATCCGCGAAAGCCAATATTAAGCTATGCAGATAGGGGCTCGAACCACCAACCCCAGCAATCAAATCACCAAGAAGCGGCGAAATATCAGACACAGCAGCACGAGCCGTTCTACCCAATTCTGGATCAAAAGCCCGAGGCATCTTTTTTATGTTAGATTCTATACTCATGGAGTCGAAATGTGTTTGATAGGTCAAGAGAACTTACTCGTTCCCAAAGTAACCGAACTATCTCGCCTTAGCTAGTTTGCTTCATATTGAGATGACATTCTTAAATTTTGCAATCCAAAATCAAACCGCATACACGCATTAAACGCTCACTAATGTAACTGCATATCTCACAACACAACCTCTACCCCCATCATCAGGTTCTTTCTCAACCACTCAGCATGATGCTTGGTTGAGAAGAGAGTACTTCACTATTCCACTCATACTATTGAATCGAAAAAATAACTTTAATCCAAAATTTCGTTGTCAATGCATGATGACAATTCAAACACTTTATTTATCTCTATTTATTGAAAATATATGCTGAATACAGCAACTTTTAAGTAAATTCTATTGTCGCTTTGCAGTCTTTAAAAGATGATCTAACTACGTTATGATGAGCAGAACATCTGTGGTAAATTATTGACACTTTCTCTATCTCTATCAATCTTCGAACATAACATGCGACATACATCACCCATCAAACCGCAATTTTTTGTAACATCACCACAGCACTGCCCTTACCTGGCAGGTCAAATGGAGCGTAAGTTATTTACGACACTTAACAATAAAGACGCAGAAAAACTCAACAATAGTCTAACCCAACAAGGGTTTCGTCGCTCTCAGAACGTCATATATCGGCCATCGTGTATGAATTGCGCCGCCTGCCTCCCGGTTAGAATTAACGTTAGCATCTTTAAATCAAGCAAAAGCCAAAGAAGAACACTGCAACGAAATCGCCATCTAGTTCGAAACGTTAAACACGCAATAGCCACGAAAGAAGGTTATGATTTATTTCAGCGCTATTTGAATGGTCGACATCCAAACGGTGGTATGACTGATATGGATTGTTCTGAATTCCAGGATATGATTGAAGATACCCCCGTTCAATCTCGCTTAGTTGAATATAGAGAAGGCGACAGCCTCAAACTCATCGCTGTCAGTATGACAGACATCTTACAAGATGGAATAAGTATGATGTACAGTTTCTTCTCGCCGACACAGTCAAAGCAATCGCTGGGAACCTTTATGATCTTGGATCATGTGACGTTAGCCCAACAACAGAAATTACACTATGTTTATCTTGGCTATTGGGTTCATGGAAGCAAAAAAATGCACTATAAATCAAAATTCTCAGGCCTTGAAGTTTTCATCGGAGGACAGTGGCAGCATCTGAGTGATATAGATTCTTTTACGAGGTCATCAATTCCTTCTGCGACTGAAGGAATAAAAAGTCAAATTGCAAGCATTCGACTGCCAGATCGAATCTCTTGATCGTTAACTAATAATTACAAATAATCTCTCACTCCATATGAAACAGCAATCAGTACACGCTATTTTACTAAAACCGAAAAAACACCATTATTATGATCGCTCAATTATATACGATATTTATTGGTTAAGTGACTTGGAAAGTCAGTTAACAAAATACACGGTGAGCAAAAGCTCTAAAGGTTTTAGCGTCCAAAAAATGCGACCAAACACTAGACACAAAATGAATTACCCATTCGCAATGCAAACGGTGGTCACTATTCAATTCACACCAATCAACGCAGGAACTATTGTTACAACAGCTGGGAAAAACCATAGGAGCGTAAGACCAATAACTTGAATGATGACAAATGGGATAATTCCACGGTAAATATGACTTGTTGTTATGCCATCAGGCGCAACGCCACGTAAATAAAATAAAGCAAAGCCAAAAGGAGGCGTTAAAAATGATGTCTGTAAATTAACAGCAATCATTATTGTTACCCACTTTGGATCAAAAGAACCACCGTAAATGACAGGACCGACAATAGGAATGACAATATAAATTATTTCTAAGAAATCGAGTACAAATCCCAGAATAAATAATACCAACATCACAATCAAAAAGACTGTGTACTCATTATCATAACTCTTTAAGAACTGTTGGATATAGTGCTCTCCACCAAAAGAAATAAGGACTAAATTCAGAAGTTGAGAGCCAATAAGTATCGTAAAAACCATTGACGTGACTTTGGCAGTTTCTCTGACAACAGGACTAAGCACCCC